>JBDHVF010000430.1:0-6960 GCA_039809605.1 Polyangiales bacterium
TGAAGTTGGTATCAGCTGGGCACCGAACTGCGTCGGACCCCCGGGGATGAAACCTGCGCAGGAGGTTTCTGACTAGTGGAGCGTGGGCGAGGTGTCGGGCCGGTCGAAGCGCGCGACGACCACGGTGACGTTGTCTCGCCCGCCCGCGTCGAGGGCCTGCTGCATGAGCCGCTCGCACGCGCGCCGCGGCTCGGGCTCGCCCACGATCACCGCGCGGATCTCGTCGTCGGGCACCATCTCGGTGAGCCCGTCGGAGCAGAGCAGCAGCACGTCGCCGGGCTCGAGGTGGGCGCGGCGCACCTCGACGCGCACGCCCGGCACCGGGCCGCCCATCGCGTTGGTGATCACGTGCCGCATCGAGTGCTCCGACGCCTGCTCGGGGCTGATGGCGCCGTTGCGCACCAGCTCGGCGACGAGGGTGTGGTCCTCGGTGAGCTGCTGGAGCTTCTCGCCGCGACCGAGGTAGCACCGGCTGTCGCCCACGTGCAGCACGCAGAGCTCGTCGTCCTGGCACCAGGCGACCGTGAGCGTGGTGCCCATGCCCGAGAACTCGGGGCGCTCGGAGCCCTCGGCCACGAGCCGCGCGTCGGCCGCGACCAGCGCGGCCTCGAAGTCCCGAAGGAGCCCCTGGTCGCCCGCGCGCACGTCGTAGAACCACCGCAGGGTCTCGAGCACGAAGCGCTCGATCGAGGTCACCGCGAGCTCGCTCGCCTTCGCGCCCGCGCGGTGCCCGCCCATGCCGTCGGCCACTGCGAACAGGTGCGCCCGCGCGCGGCTGAAGGCCGTCCGCGGCTGCGGGATGCTCGACCCCACGATGCGCATCGCCTTCGCGAGCTCCGCGATCAGAAACTGGTCCTCGTTGTGATCGCGCCGCTTGCCGCGGTCCGAGAGGCCGTAGCTCCTCACCGCGAGGGGCAGCGCGCGAAGCCCGTGCTGCGACGGGCGCGACTCGGTCGGTTCGATCGTCTGTCGGTCCATCAGGCGCTCCTCGTGTCGGGCGTTCGAGCCGTGGGAAGCAATCGTCTCGCTGCGAAAGCCGCAACCCCTCGGCGTTCGCAACCGACGTGCCCGTGAGAGCCCGCGGGCGCGCCGTGATTTCGTGGCGCGGCGCCACACAACGGCATCGCGGTTGTGCACGGCGGTGCGCACGGCCTCGCCGGTGCGCCTCGCGCACGCGTCGCGCAGCGCCACCGGGGCGCCGATGCCCTCTCGTGGCGCGCGCGGTGCAACGATCGCGAGCGATCACAGGGAGAGGCCACGTTGCGCGGCGATTCGAAAGCGAGGCACGAACACCGGCGCCGCGGCTGCGTGGCGCCCCGCCACAGCGCGGAGGCAATGGGATGAGCCGGCTGCTGATCGCTTCGAACCGTCTCCCCGTCACGCTCTGCCTCGAGGGCGACGGCGTCGAGGTGAAGCCCTCGTCGGGCGGCCTGGCCACGGCGCTGCGCGGCCCTCACGCGCGCGGCGAGGGGCTCTGGTTCGGCTGGCCGGGCGACCTCTCGGCGGCCTCGCCCGAGCAGCGCGCGCAGGCCGAGGGCGAGCTCGCCGCGCGGCGGCTGGTGCCCGTCGAGCTGAGCGCCGACGACGTCGCCCGCTACTACGACGGCTTCTCCAACGGCGTGCTCTGGCCCCTCTTCCACTACACGATCGACCGGGTGCGCCTCGACGCCGAGGACGACTGGCGCTGCTACCAGCGCGTGAACCAGCGCTTCGCCGAGGCCCTCGCCGCCCACGTGCAGCCGGGCGACCTCGTGTGGATCCACGACTACCACCTCACGCTCGTGCCCGAGATGCTCCGCCGCCTCGCGCCGGGCGCGCGCATCGGGTTCTTTCTGCACGTCCCCTTCCCGTCGAGCGACGTGTTCCGCATCCTGCCGTGGCGCGAGGAGATCCTCCGCGGGCTCATGGGCGCCGACGTCGTGGGCTTTCACACGGGCGCGTACCTCACCAACTTCGGGCGCTCGGTGGCCCACGTGCTCGCGACCGACCTCGACGTCGACGTGATCCGCTGGGCCGACCACGCGGTGCGCCTCGGGGTCTTCCCCATCGGCGTCGACGCCGCGGCGTACGCCTCCGACGCGGCCGAGATCCACGCCGAGCTCGCGCGGCTGCGCGAGGGCGCCACGGGGCGCAAGCTCATCCTGGGCATCGACCGGCTCGACTACACCAAGGGCATCGTGCGGCGGCTGCACGCGTTCGACCGGCTGCTCGCCAACGACCCCGAGCTCCACGAGCGGGTGCAGTACCTTCAGATCGCCGTGCCGTCGCGCGAGTCGATCGACAGCTACGCCGAGGTGCGCCGCGAGGCCAACGAGCTCGTCGGGCGCATCAACGCCCGCTACGGCACGCCCACGAGCCTCCCCGTGCACTTCCTCTACCGCTCGGTGCCCTTCGACCAGCTCGTGGCGCTCTACCGCGCGGCCGACATCATGCTCGTGACGCCCATCCGCGACGGCATGAACCTCGTCGCCAAGGAGTACTGCGCCGCGCGCACCGACGGCCGCGGGGTGCTGGTGCTCAGCGAGTTCGCGGGCGCCGCCGACGAGCTCCGCGAGGCGCTCATCGTGAACCCCTACGACCTCGGCGCCGTCGAGCGCACCCTCCGCGCCGCCCTCTCGATGCCCGAAGACGAGCAGCGCATCCGCATGGAGCGCCTGCGCGCCCGCGTGCGGCAGGGCGACGTGGACCTCTGGCACCGGCGCTTCGTCTCCGAGCTCGACGCCGTGCCCGTGACCCCCGCGCGCCCCGCCGTGGAGGCCGGCCGCTCGCTCGACGAGGAGATCGCCCGGCTCCGCGGGGCGCCGAGCGTACTCCTGCTGCTCGACTACGACGGAACGCTGGTACCCTACGCGCTCATGCCCGACCTCGCGCGGCCCGACCCCGCGCTCCAGAAGCTCCTCGCGGCCCTCGTGGCGCGGCCCGGCACCTCGGTGCAGGTGCTCACGGGCCGCACGCCCGCGTCCATCGAGCGCTTTCTCGGCGACCAGCCCGTGGGCCTGCACGCCGAGCACGGGTACTGGTCGCGCGTCGACCCCGTACGGCCGTGGCTCGTGCGCGTGGCCGCCACCCTCGCGTGGAAGGAGCCCATCGGCGCCCTGCTCGCCGACCTCGTGGCCCGCACCCCCGGCGCGTTCGTCGAGGAGAAGACCTCGGCGCTCGCGTTCCACTACCGCGCGGCCGACCCCACCCTCGCCGCGGCGCGGTTGCAGGAGCTGCGCGCGCGCTTCGCCGCCGAGGCCCGCTCCGAGGTCGAGATGGTCGAGGGCTCGCGCGTGGTCGAGATCCGCTTGAGGGGCGTGCACAAGGGCCTCGTGGCCACGGGGCTCGTCGCCGAGGCCCCCGCGGGTACGGCCATCTTCGCCGCGGGCGACGACCGCACCGATGAAGACCTGTTCGCCGCGCTCCCCCCCGACGCCGTGACCGTGCGCGTGGGCCGCGGCCGCTCGCTCGCTCGCTTCCGCGTCGACGACGTCGCCGCGCTGCGCGCCCTTCTCTGGAGGCTCCCTTGATCGAACATCCCCCCGCGCCCTCGCTCGACCACGGCGTCTTCGGCAACGGCCGCGTGCTCGGCCTCGTCTCCCCCACCAGCGCGATCGAGTGGCTCTGCCTCCCGCGCTTCGACTCCGCGTCGGTCTTCGGCCGGCTGCTCGACGCGCGCAGGGGCGGCACCTTCCGCGTGCTGCGCGGCGGCGCCGAGGTGCGCGGCGACATCGCGTACGTGCCCAACACCAACGTGCTCCGCACGCGCTTCTCGGGCGACGACGGCACCTACGACGTGATCGACTTCGCGCCGCGGCTGCCGCGCGGGCTCTCCGTCGACGCCCCCATCGAGGTCGTGCGCATCGTGCGGCCCGTCTCGGGCACGCCCCGCGTGTCGTTCGACTTCGACCCGCGGCCCGAGTACGCCACCGTGACCCCCACGCTCGTGCCCGCGGGCGGGGGCCTCGAGATCCACGGCGGGGCGCTGCGCATGCACCTGCTGACCAACCTCCCGGTGGCGTACCTCGAGAACCGCGCCGAGGTGGCGCTGCGCGCGCCGATCTTCTTCGTGCTGGGCCTCGGCCACGCGGCCGCGCAGCGCGAGCTCGCCGAGGTCGAGCGCGACCTCGCGCACACCGTCGCGGGCTGGCGCGCGTGGGCCAAGAGCTGCGCCCTGCCGACCTTCGCGCCCGCCGCGGTGCTGCGCTCGGCCCTGTGCCTGAAGCTCCACGCGTTCGAAGACACCGGGGCCATCATCGCCGCCACCACGACCTCCATCCCCGAGGCCATGGGCACCGAGCGCACGTGGGACTACCGCTACTGCTGGCTGCGCGACGCGGCCTTCGTGGTCGAGGCCCTGCGGCGCCTCTCGCACGTGGCCGAGGGCGAGCGCTTCATCCAGTTCCTCAGGCACGTGGCCGAGGCCGGACCGCTGCAGCCGCTCTACGGCATCGGCGGCGAGCGCGACCTCGAGGAGCGCATCCTCCCGCACCTCTCGGGCTTCGGCGGCACGGGGCCCGTGCGCGTCGGCAACGCCGCGTCGCTCCAGCAGCAGAACGACCTCAACGGCGAGCTCATCCTCTGCCTCGAGACGCTCCTGCGCGACCCGCGCGTGCTGCTCGACGAGGGCGACGACTACTTCCCCCTCGTCGAGCGCCTGGTCGAGCACGCCATCGAGCTCGCCCCCAAGCCCGACACGAGCATCTGGGAGTTCCGCTCGATCTTCAGGCAGTACACCTTCTCGCGGGCGATGTGCTGGGCGGCCGTCGAGCGCGGCGCCCGCCTCGCCGAGGCCCTGGGGCGCCACGAGCACGCCGCCCGCTGGCGCGAGGTCGCCAGCCGCGAGCAGGAGGTCGTGCTCGCGCGCGGCTACTCGGCCTCCCTGGGTCACTTCACCCAGTCGCTCGACGGCCTGCACCCCGACGCGTCGCTGCTCCTCCTCCCCACGCTCGGCCTCCTCGACGCGCGCGACCCGCGCTTCCGCTCCACGCTCGACTCGTACGAGCAGCGCCTCGTGCGCAACGGCCTGATGCTCCGCTACATCAACGACGACGACTTCGGCGAGACCACCAGCGCGTTCACCCTGTGCTCGTTCTGGTGGGCCGAGGCCCTGGCCCTCGCCGGGCGCCTCGACGAAGCGTCCGCGGTGTTCGTGCGCCTCCTGCGCTACGCCAACCCCCTCGGGCTCTTCTCCGAAGACGTAGACCCCGGGTCGGGCGCCCTGCTCGGCAACTTCCCCCAGGCGTACACGCACGTGGGGCTCATCCACGCGGCCATGACCATCTCCGAACTGCTCGAGGCGCGCGAGGGCCGCGTGCGCGCGTGGACGTAGCTCACACCGCGGGCGCCGGGCGCCTCGCGACCACCGAGAGCCCGAGGAGCGTCTCGGCCTCCTCCATGCCGTCTTGAAGGTCGCCGAAGGTGGTGACGTCGGGCAGGTCGGTGCCCAGGCTCACCAGCGTGCGCGCGATGTCGGGCGACAGGCCCGTGATGATCACCGTCGCGCCCATGAGCCGCGCCGCGGCCACGCTCTGCAAGAGGTGCCCGGCCACCTTCGAGTCGACGATGGGAACGCCCGTGATGTCCATCACCACGGCGCGCGCCCGGTGCTCGCGCACCGCGTGGAGCATCGACTCGGTGATCTGCCGCGCGCGCATCGTGTCGACGATGCCGATGATGGGCACGATGAGCAGCCGCTCGCGCACGCGCAGCACGGGCGTCGAGAGCTCGCGGATGGCCTCCTCCTGCGTGCGGATCACCTGCTCCTTGGCCGAGAGGTACGCCTCGCCGATCACCTCGATGCTGAGGTAGAGGAGCTCGTTCATCGCGTTGAGCGCGGCGAGGAGCTTCTCGCGGTCGTCGCCGACGTCGCGCGAGAGCAGCGGGGTCAACACCTCCCTGAAGAGCCGGATCAGCTCGACCCAGGCGTTGAAGCCCACCCCCATGCGCGCGTACATCTCGCCCTGCTGCCGGAGGTTGGCGAAGTACGGCTCCCACTCGTTGTGAAGGAAGGCCCGCCGCGTGCGCTCGCGCGACTCGGCGTTCTGCCGCTCCATCACCTCCTTCGACATGCCGCGGATGATCGGCACGAAGTCGGGGATCGTCAGCGCGGCCTCGACCACCTTGTCGGTGAGCTCCTGGTGGTGGCGCTCCTGCACGTCCCAGTAGGTCTTGTAGCCCGCCTCGGTCTCGGGCGTGAGGGAGGGCAGTCGAGGGCGATAGGGCGCGGGGTCGACCATGGCGGGGGGACACGCTCCTTCGGGCGCTGGAGGGCATCGCCTGGAGACTCCAGCGGGGTACATCTTGCGCCGCGCGCGCGAAGGTCAACGGTCAGCGCGTCGCGAACGCGCGGGCGGCCTCGCGCACGGCCCGGCCCGCGCGGCGGGCGCCGCGGCACGAGACCACGACGGCCATGTGGCGCGGGTCGAAGACCGACCGCGCGGCGGCGAGCACGTCGTCGGGCGTCACGGCGGCGTAGGCGCGGCGCGCCTCGGCGAGGGTCTCGCGCTTCCCCATGATCGCGCCCCACGCGTAGAACTCCGCGAGCATGCGCACGCTGTCTTCGGTCTGCAGGAGCTGGTGGTCGAGCGCGTCGCGCGTTCGCGCGAAGGTCGCGCGGGGCAGGCGCTCGGCGGCCGCCTCGCGCAGCACGTCGAGCACGGCGGGCACGACCCTCGCGGCGTTGCGGGGCTCGGCCGAGGCGTACACCTCGAAGAGCCCCGCGTCGGCGTAGCCCACGTACTCGGCGTCGACGCGGTACACGAGCCCGAGCGCGTCGCGCAGGTGCTTGTAGAGCGGCGCCGCGAGGCCGTCGCAGAGCATGCGGGCGAGGGCCGTCACCGCGGGCTCGCGCGGGCTGGTGATGGGTGGCGCGGGGAAGGCCACCGACACCGCGGCGCTCCCCACCGAGGTCTCGTAGAGGCTCACGCTGCGCGGGCGGGCGACGGGGCGGGCGCGCCTGGGCCTCGGCCCCGCGCCGCG
>JBDHVF010000431.1:0-6945 GCA_039809605.1 Polyangiales bacterium
ACGGCGCCCGCCATGCCCGCGGCCATCGCGCTCGGGTCGGGCAGCGCCATGGGCGTCTGCGCGGCCGCGTGCGCCGAGCCCACCGTGGGCTGCGCGGGCCCTGAATCACCACCGCGCGAGGGCAGTCCGAGGGCCTCCGAGGGGTTGGCGCCGAGCAGCCCCGACGACGCGCCGAGGAACGACGACGCCGGGCCGAGCGCCTGACGCGCGGCGCCCACCGCGGGCATGAGCGGGCCGAGCAGCGCGGCCTCGGCGCGCGACGCGGCGGCGGCGCCCTCGGCCTGCGCGGCGGCGATGGCCTGCGACTCGATGATCTGAAGCACCGCCGCCGAGGGGTTGCCCACCTGAAGGGTCTCGCTCGCGCCCACCGTGAGCGTGAAGCTCCCGGTGACGCGGTCGCTCGCCTCGGAGCTCACCTTCACCTCGCGGCTCCCCCCGATGGTGACCGACTCGTCGCCGCCCACGCGGGCGGCGTCGCGGCCGAGCACCGCCGTCTGATCGTCGCCGCCGACGTACACCGCCTGGTCGACCTTCACCGCGCGCGCCTCGTTGCGCGTGGTCTTCGCGCGCTTGTTGTTCGCCGCGTGCACCGTGATGTCTCGGTGGCCGTGCAGGGTGATGGCCTGGGCGTTGGCGGCGTCGTCCATGCGCAGCTCGTTGACGCCCGCGGCGCCCGGCGTGCTGTTCGACATGTGCCCGCTGATGGTCTTCGACGCGGGCAGCGGGTACGGCGGCGGGTCGAGCGCGTTCCACAGGCGGCCCATGCAGAGGGGGCGGTCGGGGTCGCCGTCGACGAACTCGACGAGCACCTCCCAGCCCACGCGCGGGATCATGATCGCGCCCGTGGTGTGCGCCTGCGCCACGCGAATCCAGCACGAGCTGCGGTGGTCGAGCGCGCCGTCGCGGTCCCAGTGGAACTGCACCTTCACGCGGCCCAGAGGGTCGCAGTGGATCTCCTGGCCGGGCGGCCCCGTCACCACCGCGGTCTGCATCCCGGTGACGCGCGGCCTCGGCGTGCGCGCCGCGGGCCTGAACCGCTGCGCGCGCGGCACCGCCACGAGCTCGATCTCGCACACGGGGTCGCCCCGCTCGACGAGCGGGCCCTCCCCCTCGTCGGTCTCGACGCGCAGGTGCGTCGACACCTCGGTGACGAGGTAGTCGCCCTGCTCCGAGGGGTGGTCTTCGAGCGAGAACCACCGCCCCGGCGCCGCCCCGAAGGTGTTGGTGCGCGCCGTGGCCGAGCGGCGCTGGGCGCGCAGCGCCTCGAGGCGGTCCTCTGCGCGGCGGCGGCCGAGGCCGGGGTCGGCGTAGCGCCCGGGGTGCTCGTACCACTCGCGGTGCACCGGGTCCGTGGTCGTCGCGCGCGCGCGCAGGTCGAGCGTCGGGCGGTGCAGGTCGTAGTCGACGAGCGCGACCGAGTCCTCCGAGGCCCGCGCGCGGGCGTGCCAGTCCCAGAGGCGCACCCGGCGCTCGTGGGCGTCGGGGGTGTGCGTGAAGGTCAGGGCGCCGGGCTCCATCGCCGGGCCCGTGTCGCTCGCGTCGGCGAAGACCATCACGTGCCCGTCGGCCGTGTGCTCGAACCAGTAGCAGATCCCCTCCTCTTCGAGCAGCCGCGAGGCGAAGTCCCACTCGCTCTCGTCGTACTGCACCACGTACTCGCGCGGCGCGTAGCTGCGCCCGACGGTCCATCGGAAGCGCTCGTCGCCGAGGCCCGCGTCGCGGAACACCCGCTGCACCACCTCGGTCACGGGCTCTGCCTGAAAGATCCTGAAGCCCCTTCGCAGGCGCAGGAGCGAGGCCGTGGGCACGATCACCGCGCGCAGCCGCGTGACGGGCGAATCGGCGTCGGCGTCGGTGGCGGCCAGCGAGAGCGAGTCGAGGGTGCCGTCGACGTGGCGCACCTCGCCGAGGTCGTTCGAGAGCTCGAGGTGCGCCGCGGCCCCGCGCACCGCGTCGAAGCGCGCCCCCGTCGCCGCGAGGTCGACCTCGTAGCGAAAGGGACGCGAGAGCGCCTCGACCCCGCGCACCGCGTGGACCACCACCGGCCCCTCGACGCATCGGGAGGTGAACGTCGCATCGATCCTTCGCAGCGGTGCGTCCATCGAGCGCCTCAGTTCGAGTTGTGGATCACCTGGTTGATGCCCTTGGCCCCGCGCAGGTCGATCGTCGCCGCGCGCACCTTCACGTCGCCCCCGCTCGAGAGCTGGATCACGCACCCGCCCGCCATCACCACCAGCCGGTTCTTCGCCTCGATGGTGATCGACTCGGCCGTCACCGAGAGCCCCCCGCCCGCGCTCAGGGTGACGGCGCCCGTGGCCTCGTCGGTGCGGCCCTTCGCCTTCACCGACATCGTCGCGACGTTCTCGGTGTAGGCCGCGCCGCACTCGACCGCCATGGTGCGCGCCTTCACGAGCTTGAGCCCGCCCACCAGCTCGGTGCGCGCGCCCGTGCAGCACGACGCGACGCTGCCGCCCGACATCTGGAGCCACGCGCCGCCCACGCGGTTGGTGAGGTTGCCCTTGACCTTGCGCACCACGCCCGCGAGCCCCGTCACGCTCTGCAGCGCCGACACCTCGCGCGTGAGCGTGCCCTTGGTGGTCTCGATGAGGTCTCCGCCGACCTTCGCCTGGCGGGTGCCGTCGATGGAGAGGGTGTCGGCGCCGCCGATGGTGTCGGCGTACGCGCCGGTGACGTTCTCGCTCACGTCGCCGTCGACGGCCACGGTGCGGTTCCTCGTCACCGAGCGCTGGCGGTTCGCGCCCACGCGCAGCGAGCGGTTCGAGCCCACGCGCACCCGCTCGTTGCGGGTCACGTCGCGCGTCGCGTCGTGGTCGACCGAGACGGTGAGGTCCTTCGAGGCGTTGGCGAAGAGCTCCTCGGCGCCCGCGGTGTCGTCGAAGCGCAGCTCGTTGGCGCCGGGGCCGCCGTGGTAGGTCGCCGACTGGATCGACGTGCGCGCCGACGCGCCCGGCAGCTCGTACGGCGGCCTCGCGTCGCCGTTGTAGAGGTGCGCGGTGACCATCGGGCGGTCGAGCTCGCCGCGCTCGGCGTCGACCAGCACCTCGTAGCCGCCGCGCGGGAGCACCATCGAGCCCCCGAGCGCGAGCTGCCCCACGCGCAGCCACGTCGACGAGCGGTCGTCGGTGAGGCCCGAGCGGTCCCACGGGAAGCGCACCTTCGCGCGGCCCCACGCGTCGGTGTGGATCTCCTCGCCCGAGGGCGTCGTCACGAAGGCCACCATCACCCCCGGCGCGGGCGCGGGCACGTCGGCCTCGGGGCGGTAGGGCACCTCGCGCGGCAGCGCTTCGAAGCGGTTGTCGTAGAGCACCCGCGCGCCGTCGCCCTCGACGAGCCCGCGGTGCTCGCACGACCACGCCACGTACGTCGCGTCGAGCGCCGGCCGCGGGCTGCGCTCGATCGAGAACGTGCGCCCCGGCTCGAGGAACGCGCAGTCGCTCTGCCCCCGCACCACGCGCGCCCCCACGCGCAGACGTTCGAGCCGCCGACGCGCGAGCCTGCGCCCCGGCGCCACGTCCGAGAAGCCTCCGGGGTGGTCGTAGACCTCGCGCGCCCCGGAGCCCTGCGCCACCTCGGTGACCGTGAGGTCGAGCGCGGGCCGCGTGTAGTCGTAGTCGCGCAGCGCCACGGCGTCGGAGGTCCCCCTGCGCGCGTCGCGCACCTCCCAGACGACGTCTTCGGAGAGCTGCGTCGCGTCGCGGTCGACGAGCACGCTCGTGGCGCCCTCGGCCGCGCGCCACGCGTGGTCGTCGTCGAAGAACACCACCTGCTCCGTGGTCTCGCCGTGGCGCACCATGAACCCGATGCCCTCGTCGGCGAGCAGGCGCGCGGCGAAGTCCCAGTCGCTCTCGTTGTACTGCACCACGTACTCGCGCGGGTCGTAGCTGGCCGTGAGCCCCCACGACTGCGCGTCGCCCGAGAGCCCCGCGCCGTCGAAGACGCGGCGCACGATGTCGGGCACCGAGAGCGACTGAAAGATCCGGCAGTCGCGCCCGAGCTTGAGGAGCTCGACGCGCGCCCCCACGTCGAGGCGCACGCGGAAGGTTCCCGGGTGCGGAGACTCGACCGACGCGCCGAGCACCACGCCGTGAAAGCGCCGCGCGTTCCCGTCCGTGCGCAGCACCGCGAGGCTGGCGCGCGTGCCGACGAGCGCGTCGGGGTCGAGCGCCGCGCGCCCCAGGGCCGTGACAGACATGGTGAAGCCCGCGGAGAGCCGCTCGCGCGCCGAGAACTCCATCACCTGAAGCTCCGCGCCGCCCTCGACCGTGAGTTCGAACGTGACCGCCATCGGCACCCTCCGCGCGCGATCAGGTGAAGTCGACGTTGCCCTTGAGCTTGACCGAGACGGTGCCCTTGACCGACAGGCCGCCGCCCTTGAACTTGATCGTGCCCGCCGAGCACTCGAGGCTCGACCCGTCGGCCTTCAGGTCGAGGTTGCCCGTGGTGACGGCGACGACCCTGGCGCCGAGGCTCCACGCGCCGCCGCACTTCTCGACCGCCGGGCCCGCGACGTTGTACGCCAGCGCCCCCTGCGCGCTCGTCTGCACGTCGGCGCCCGACTTGATGATCGCCGCGCCCGAGACCAGGGTCTTCATGCTGCGCACGCTCTCGGCGTAGGCCTTTCGAACGAGCTCGAGGCGCGCCGCGCCCACCATCTCGCGCTTGCTGCCGCCCACGCTCTCGGCCACGGCGATGGCGCAGTGGATCGAGAGCGCGCCGCCGACGGTGCGCGTGCAGTCGGCGTTGAAGGTCTCGGAGACGGTGTTCGCGAGCACGTTCATCATCGAGCCGATGGTCTCCGATCGCGACCCGTCGACCTTGATCGTGTGGCCCGCGGTCACGCCCCAGTCGTCGCCGCCCGAGATGGTGACGCTGCGCGAGCCCGTGACCTCCGACGTGCGGTCGCCCGTCACGCTCGTCGCGTCGCGGCCGACGACGTGCACCGACTGGTCGGCGCCCACCGAGCAGCGCAGGTCGGCGCCCACCTCCTCGGTCGCGTCGACGTCCACGGTCTCCGAGAGGTCGTGGCCCGCGGAGACGTGCAGGTCGCGCGAGGCGTGAACGAAGAACTCCATCGCGCCGTCGCCGTCTTGGAGGCGCACCTCGTTGGTGCTGCCGCCGCCGGGCGACGTGGCGGTCTGGAGCGCCGTCTGCGTGCGGTTGGCGGGCTGCTCGTAGGGCGACATCCCCTCGCGGTTGTAGAGCTTCTGCATCACCACGGGCCGGTCGGGGTCTCCGTCGAGGTACCCGACGCTCACCTCCCAGCCCACGCGCGGCAGGAGCATCGCGCCCGTGGTGTTCTGCTGCTGCACGCGCAGCCAGCACGACGCCGTGTCGTCGACGCGGCCCTCGCGGTCCCAGTAGAAATGCACCTTCACGCGGCCCTGCTCGTCGACGTGGATCTCCTCCGACGAGGGCCCCGTGACCACGGCGCTGTCCTTGCCCCACGCGCGGGGCTTCGGGGTCGCGCGCGCGGGCCTGAAGGGCAGCGACGACGGGATCGCTTCGAAGCGCAGGTCGTAGGTGGTCTCGGGGCCTCCGTCGCCCGCGAGGCCGTGGTCGACGTAGCGGTGCTCGACCGCGGTCACGAGCCACTCGCGGCAGAGCGCGCCCTGCAGCGCGCCGTCGAGGGTGAAGGTGCGCCCCGGCGCGACGCGCCGCACGTTGGTCCTGCCGGTGAGCACGTCGCCCGCGGCGCGCGCGGCCTCGAGGCGGTTGCGCGCGCGGCGCTGGCCGTCGGGGTCGTCGTCGAAGCCGCCGGGGTACTCCGCGCGCAAGAGGCCCTGCTCCCCGTCGGCGAGGTGGGTGCCCTCGCGCGGTCGGTCGGGGCGCGCGGGGCTCCAGTCGCGCGAGGTCCACGCGCCCTCGACGGGGCGCACGGTGTAGACCACGTCGGTCACGCGCTCGCGCCCCTGGTGCTCGACGCGCGCGTACGCGAGGGTCGACGCGCCGTCGATGGGGCGGTGCGCGCCGGGGCCGTCGGCGAAGACCATCACGTGGTCGCCCTGGGCGTGCTCGAACCACCAGAAGATCCCCTCGTCTTCGAAGAGGCGCGAGACGAACCCGAGCTCGGTCTCTCGGTACTGCACGCAGTACGGGCGCGCGGGGTAGCGGGCGGTGAGCCCCGTCCAGCGGAAGCCCCCGTCGGCGAGGCCCGCGTCACGGATCACGCGCTGCGCGACCTCGACGGCGGTCTTGTCTTGAAAGATGCGGCTCCGCACGCGGTACGCGAGGCCGTGCAGCCGGGGGCGCAGCCGCACGCGGTAGTGCGAGCGTCCCCCGCGCGCGCAGACGTAGTCGGCCTCTTCGACCACGCCGTGGAACCACCGCGGGTCGCGGCCCTCGTCGTCGACGACGGAGAGGGCGGCCTCGGTCCAGAGCGCGGCGTCGAGGTCGAGCGCGGGCGTGTCGCACGCGAACACCACCTCGACGTCGAAGAGGGTCGCGAGGCCCTCGGTGGCTCGAAACCGCACGACGTCGGCGTCGTTCGGGAGGGCGTCGAGAGTGAGAAAAGCCCGTACCTGCATGCGCTACCCCCGTATGGTAGTTCGCGGTCCGCGCATTCCTTCCGCGGGGGTCATCGCGTGTCAAGCGGTGCGCGTGTCGAAGGCCGAGCGCGTCGGGCGCGGTGATTCAGCGGACTCTCAGCCGCCGCGCGAGGTCGAGCGCGACGGCGTCGACGGGGTCGAGCGCGAGGGCGTCGGCGAGGGCGCGGCGGGCGCTCGCGGCGTTGCCCTCGAGCAGCTCGACGCGCGCGAGCAGCGCCGCGGCGCGGGCGTTCTTCGGCGCGAAGCGCGTGGCGCGGCGCGCGTACGAGGCCGCGGTGGAGAGCTCGACGAGGCCCTCGCACGCGGCGTTCACCAGGCCCGCGTGCAGCGCGAGGTCGCCCGGGTGCTCGTCGCAGCCCTGCCGCCACGCGGCCACCGC
>JBDHVF010000432.1:0-6937 GCA_039809605.1 Polyangiales bacterium
AGCGTGCGCCCGAGGCGCGCGATGTGGCCCGGCACGTCGTCGCGGCGCAGCACGTCGATCGTGGCGCGCGCCGCCGCGAGCGAGAGCGCCTCGCCGCCGAAGGTGGTGAAGAAGAACACGTCGTGATCGAGGAGGTTCATCACGTCGGCGCGGCCCGTGAGCGCCGAGAGGGGCATCCCGTTGGCGACGGCCTTGGAGAAGCACGCGAGGTCGGCGCGCACGCCGAAGCGCTGCTGCGCGCCGCCGAGGGCGATGCGAAAGCCCGTCCACATCTCGTCGAACACGAGGAGCGCGCCGCGGCGCTTGCACACGGACGCGAGGCCCTCGAGGTAGCCGGGCCTCGGGGCTTCGAAGACCACGGGCTCGAGGATCACGCAGGCCACGTCGTCGTCGAGCGAGCGCTCGACCGCGTCGAGGTCGTTGTAGGGCACCGTGTACGTGAGCTCGCGCACGGCCGCGGGGATGCCCCGGTCGCGGTCGGTCACCGAGACGTACCAGTCGTGCCAGCCGTGGTAGCCGCAGCAGAGCACCTTCGCGCGGCCGGTGAACGCGCGCGCGAGGCGCACGGCGGCCGAGGTCACGTCGGCGCCCGTCTTGCTGAAGCGCACGCGCTCGGCGCCGGGCACGAGGTCCCTCACGCGCTCGGCCACCTCGACCTCGAGCGGGTGCACGAGCGAGAAGGTGATGCCGTCGGAGAGCTGCGCGCGGATGGCCGCGTCGACCTCGGGGTGCCCATAGCCCAGGGAGACGGGCCCGACGGCCATGGAGAGGTCGAGGTACTCGTTGCCGTCGACGTCCCAGATGCGGGCGCCCTTCGCGCGGCGTGCGAACTTCGGCGCGACGCCGCGGGTCCACTGGCCGGGGCCCTTGGCGAGCGTCTGCGTGCCCGCGGGGATGAGCCCCTCGGCGCGCGCCCACCACCGCTCGCTCTCTTCGATCACCGGGAGCTTGTCGTTCGTGCGGACTCCATTCGTCATCTCGCGCCCTCGCTTTCGGTCGACGCCCCGAGCGCCGCGGCCACGCGCGCCGCGATGCGCTCGGCGCTGAACCCCTCGTGATCGAGCACGTCGCGCAAGAGCCCCGGTCGGAACCACCGCCCCTCGAGCGCGATCGGCAGCACGCGGCCCGTCACCCTGCGCCGGAGCGCCACCTCGGCGACGATCGCGCAGAGCCCCCCCACGGCGAGGTGATCTTCGACGACGGCCACGAGCTTCGCGCGAGAGAGGGCGTCGGCGACGGCGCCCTCGTCGACGGGCGCGAGCGTGCGAAGGTGCACCACCCTCGCGCCGATGCTCCTGCGCGCGAGGAGCTCGGCGGCCGCGACGCACTCGCGCGCCATGAAGCCGTAGGTGAGCAGGGTCACGTCGTCGCCGTCGGTGAGCGCCTCGGCGACGCCGGGCGCGAAGGGCGCGCGGTGCTCGAACGACGGGGCGAGGCCGTTGAAGCGCAAGTACGCGGGCGACGGGCGGTCGACCACCACGGGCAGCATCTCGAGGAGCTCGCCGAGGTCCGACGGGCAGTAGACCTCCATGCCGGGGATCGCGCGCATGAGGGCCACGTCTTCGATGGCCTGGTGCGTCGGCCCGTTGGCGTCGGAGAGGAAGCCCGGCACCGCGCCCACGAGCTTCACGGGCAGCCCCGCGATGCCCACGTCGGTGCGAATGAACTCGAACGCGCGCAGCGTCAGGAAGGCCGCGAGCGCGTGCACGACGGGGCGCCGGCCGCGCAGCGCGAGGCCCGCGGCGGCGCCCACCATGGTCATCTCGGCGATGCCCACGTCGATGAAGCGCTCGCCGAGGCGCGGGGCGATGCCCCGGATGGCCGCGCGGTTCTCGGCGGTCATCACCACGAGGTCGTCGCGCCGCGCGGCGAGGTTCACGAGGGCGTCTTCGTAGGTCGCGGGCGCGGCTCCCATGGCGCTCACCTCACCACCAGCGCCTCGGACTCGATCCGGGCGCGCTCCCCCGTGCGCAGCTCGTCGAGCAGCGCGGTGACCTCCGCGGGGGTGAAGTTGACGAACCACCGGTCGGCCCTGCGCTCCAGGCTCGGCAGCCCCTTGCCCCGCACGGTGTCGGCGATGAGCACCGAGGGCCTCCCCTCGGCGAAGGGAAGGGCGCCGAAGGCCTCTTCGAGGGCGTCGAAGTCGTGGCCGTCGACGCGCTCGACGGCGCACCCGAAGGCTTCGAACTTCGGCGCGAGGGGCTCGAGCGGCACGAGCGACTCGGTCTCGACGTTGGCCTGAAACCCGTTGCGGTCGACGACCACCACGAGGTTGTCGAGGCGCTTCGCGCTCGCGACGAGCAGGGCCTCCCACACCGAGCCCTCGTCGAGCTCGCCGTCGCCCGTCACCACGAACGCGCGGTTCGAGCCCCCGCGCATGCGCAGGTCGAGCGCGACGCCGAGGGCCACCGAGGGCAGGTGACCGAGCGAGCCCGCGTGGAACTCCACGCCCGGCACCGCGCGGTTGGGGTGCCAGTAGAGCCGGTCGTCGACGGAGAGGTGCTTCGCGAGGCGCTCGCGGGGGATGTACCCGAGCTCGGCGAGCGTGCCGTAGAGCGCGGGCACGTCGTGGCCCTTCGAGAGGAAGAGGTAGTCGCGCGCGGGGTCTTCGACGTGGCCGGGCGAGACGCGCAGCACGCGGGCGTAGAGGTGCACGAGCAGGTCGGCGCACGACAGCGACGCGCCGATGAAGCACCCGCCGCCCGTGGCCATGCGGATCACGTGCTCGCGCACGCGCAGGGCGGTGGCCGCGAGGGCGGCGCGCGTCTCGGGCGGGAGTGCGCTCACGTGCGGTCCTCCGTGCGGGTCTCGGCGGCGGTGACGGTGCGCAGCTCGCCGAGGTGGTGGCGGTACCAGTTGACGCCCGCGTAGCGCCGGTTGATCTCGCCGAGCGCGGGCTCGCGGTCGAGCAGGGCGAGCACGTCGTCGACGGTGAAGTGCCGCGACGGGGACCAGAGGCGGTCGTAGACGGCGCGGGTGAGCGCGAGGTCCTCGGGGTAGTCGAGGGTCCAGCGGTGGGTCATCGAGAGGTCGCGGCCGGCGGGCCACGCGACGTTGCAGCACGCGAAGCGCTCGGGCTGGTCCCAGACGAAGGGCGTGGTGTGCTCGCGCTCGTGGGGCTTGCGGGCCTCGGACCACGCGGCGGCGAGCACGTCGACGGGCACGACCTCGACGTCTTCGCCGTCGGGCCACGTGGCCGGGTGCAGGTTGCCGACGTAGTCCCAGCGCGCGGGGTCGGCGACGTAGCGCCCGATCACGAGGTCGACCACCGCGGGGTCGATGAAGGGGCAGTCGGAGGGCACCTTCACCACCACGTCGGCCCGGTGCGCGAGGCCCGCGCGCAGGTGCCGGTCGAGCAGGTCCGTCGGGTGCCCGCGGTAGCACGGGACGTCACCCTCGCGGCAGAGCGAGGCGACCTCGTCGTCGTCGGGGAGCGTGGTGGTGGCGACGAGCACCTCGGCGGGCGTGCGCGCCGCGCGCAGCCGCTCGATCTGCCGCAGGAGCACGGGCGCGCCGGCCACGGGGGCGAGCACCTTGCGCGGCAGGCGGGTCGAGCCCGCGCGCGCCTGCACGACGACGACGGCCCTCACGCCCACGCCCGCTTCCCGTCGTGAAGGGGCGCCTGCACGCCCGCGACCTCGCGGCAGACCGCGGCGATGTTCTCCGCCGCGCGACCGTGCTGCACCGGGAGGAGCCGCCGCAGCTCCTCGAGGTCGAAGTACGAGTGCACCTCCTTGTCGAGCGCGAGGCCCACGAAGGCGAGCGTGGACCACTGGCACACGAGCGCCTCGCAGTTGGCGACCATCTCCTCGGCCGAGCCCTCCTGGTAGACGGGCGCGCCGGGGAAGGCCCGCGCGATCTCCGCCCGCGCTCGCTCGAAGCGCTCGTTGGGGTGCAGCTTGAACACCACGGGCCGGCCGGCCGCGATGCGCCGCGCGCGCTCGAGGAACTCGGCGCGGTCGTCGCGCCCGAGCGTCTCTCGCGCGTCGGAGGTGCACACCAGCACGTAGCCCCGCAGCGGGAAGTCGTTGGCGCGGTAGCGCGCGCAGTCGTCGAAGTTGGGGATGCCCGTCACCACGATGCGGTCGACGGGCGCGCCCTTGCGCGCGAAGAGCTGGCGGTACCCTTCGCTCGCGACGCAGAAGCGGTCGTAGCGGCCCGAGAGCCCCGTGGCCGACGTGCTGGCGATCCACCGCGGCAGCCACGGCGCGCGCTGCACGAGCTTGAACACCCAGTTCTCGGGGTCGGTCATCCCCTCCTGCACGAGCACGACGCGGTTGCCGTGGATGTTGTGGGGCATGACGAGGTCGGAGCAGGTGACCACGAGGTCGTAGCGCCCCTGCGCGCCCGCGAGGTCGACGGGGAGCCGGTGCTCGCGCAGGTACGCGAGGCACCGCCGGCGCATCTTCGTGCCCGCGATCGTGGGCTCGAGCACGCCGAGCGGACGGAGCATCTCGACCCACGGGTCGAGGTAGTAGGGCGTGAAGTTCACGTCCCAGTCTCCGAGGTGCTCCTGCACCTGATGGAGCTGGGTGGTCTGGTTGCGGCTCCCACAGATGAAGAGAGCGCGTCGCGGGGGGGCTCTGCGCGCGCCCGAGAAATGCTCGGCGCCGAGTGGTGAGCGGATCGATGACATGGACATCCCGTTCCCCCAGCGAGCACGCGTCGTGGGATTCACCGCGGCCCTTCACCGCGTCGCGAACGTCCTTCATGTGACGACGGGGAGCCGTAGTCGCAAGGGTGGCGCATCGGCGGAAGCGCGAGCGTCGCGGATGCGGGAGAGGGTGGTCACCGTTCCCAGCGAGTCGCTCGCGACGCGCACGCACGACACGCAGGGAGGCCGCCCGTCGTGATCCGAAACGAAGCTTCGTGATGGAGCCCCGAGGGCGCTCAAGTCCTGCTGCGCCGTGCCGTTGAAGGGAGCAGTGAAGGTCACGCGGACCACCGAAGGTCCGCGCGGCCGCGCCGCGAGCGTCAGCGCGTGAGGGCACGCGCGACGACGTCGCGGCGGGACATTCCCCTGGCCGAGGGCCGCCGCCCTCCGGCGTCGAGGAGCACTGCACCATGCGCGTTCACGTCCTGGCGTTCTTCGCCCCACTGATGATCCCCGCGGCCCGCCACGGTCGCGCGCACGCCGCGCGGGCCGGCGCTCAACGCCACGCTCACGTGGTCGCACGGCCGCGTCGACGTCACGCCCGCCGGCGCGCAGCCCCACCCCGCGGTCGCAGGCGAGACGCTCTCGCAGGGCGCGCGGGTGCACGTCTCCGAGGGCGCGATCGCGGAGCTCACGCTCTCCAACGGCGCGCTCGTCGAGCTCGGCGAGCGCAGCCAGATGCTCATGTTCGCGTCGCCCACGCCCCCGCCCCCGGGCAGACCCCCCTCGACCACGAGCACGCTCCAGCGCGGGTCGCTCTACGTGCACGCGGCGCCGGCGGCCAACGGGCGGCAGCCCGCGCTCGTGCCCATCGAGACCGCGTCGGCCACGGTGTTCGTGGGCCGCAGCGACGCCGTGGTGTGGGCCGACCTCGGCGGGCACATCACCCGCGTCGCCGCGCACCGCGGGCGCATCCGCGTACGCGCGGGCACGAGGGAGTACATCCTCCGCGCGGGCAGCGGCACGACCGAGGAGTTCGGCAGGCCCCCGATGCCCTTCCGCCAGCTCCCGCCGCAGCCCGCGTGGACGACCCCTCCGCCCGCGCGCGTGATCTCGGGCGGCGACCCCGTCGAGGTGTCGGCCGCGTACGGCTTCCGCGCGGCCTCGGCGGCGCCGCCCGCGAGCTGGCGCCTGCAGGTCGCGCGCGACGAGCGCTTTCACGACCTCACGGTGAACGAGCGCCTGCCCGCCGATCGCACCCGGTGGCAGGCGTCGCTCGCGCCGGGCGCGTGGTACGCGCGCGTGGTGGCCATCGACGCCGATCGCTTCGAAGGCCCCGCGTCGCCCGCGGCGAGGGTCTTCGTGGCGGCGCCGAGGGTCGTGCCGGGGCGCCTCGCGAGCGAGGGCGAGCCCGCGCGCCTGGCGTCGGTCGAGGTGCCCGAGGGCTTTCGCTGCGCGCTCGACGGCGCGCCGCCCGTCGAGGTCGACCGGCCCATCCCCCTGGTGCCGGGCCGCCAGCACGCGCTCTTCTGCCTCTCCGACGCGGGCGGCTTCGACCTCCGGGGCATCACCGTGACCGCGGAGCAGGCGGGGCCGCTCGTGCGCGACGTGAGCCTGCGGGGCGTGTCGTACGGCGAGGGCGTGCTGGCCGTGCGGCTGCGCGACGCCGCGGGGCACGGGGTTCCGTACGCGAGCGTCGCGGTGACCAACGACCAGGGCGTGACCGTCGAGCCCCTGCGCGAGGCGGCCGAGCGCGGGGTCTACAGCGCCGCGCTCCACTGGCCCCGCGGCGTCACGCGCGCCCGCTTCCGCTTCACGGTCAACGACGCCGAGAGCTTCGAGCAGGAACTCTCTCAAGACGTGGACTGAGCCCCCCTGGTCACGGCCAACGAACCGGGGCATCCTCGGGTCTCAGGTGCCATGACGTACACCCTCCCGACCGTCACCGCGCGCGGGGTGCTCGCGGCGACCCGAGCGATCTTCATGCTCGTGGCCGCGCTGCTCGCCCCCCTGCTGGCCCAGTACCTCTTCGGCGCCCGCGTGGGCGTCGGGTCGTGGGCCCTGTTCTCCGTGGCCGGCGCGACGGCGTCGCTCGCGGTCTCGCGCCTCGTCGTCACCGCCGACGGCGCGTCGCGCCCGGCCCTGCGGGTGTTCGCTCGCGGCGCGCTCGTGGGCGTCGCCGCGGGCGTCGCCACGGGCCTCGCGTGGGTCACCCTCGAGCACCCCTACGGCGCCGACCGCTACGTGCTCGGCCCGCTCTTCGGTTCGATCTACGGCGCGGCCACCGGCGCGGCCTTCGGCGCCGCGCTCGCGCTCTGGACGCGCCGCGCCCGCGCGGCCCTC
>JBDHVF010000433.1:0-6921 GCA_039809605.1 Polyangiales bacterium
AATGGCGCGCCACCACGCGCGCGGTGAGCGACGCGCCCACGCGCGGCGACGCGCGCACCGCCATGCGGCCGTTGCACGTGCGCCCGCCGCACTCGTAGGTGCCCTGGTAACGGATCGGGAAGGGCTCGTCGGCCGCGTACTGCCCGCCGGGGAGCTCCATCGCCCAGAGGCACCGCTGCGCGGGCTCGACGCGGATGCACATCGCGCGGCGCGCCTCGACGAGCGCGTCGGCGCCCTGCGGGGGTTCCCACGGCGTCGCCCAGAGCGGCACCTCGCGGTCGAAGCGCATCGTGCACGAGGCGCCGTCGGCCGCGGCGATGCAGTAGGGCGGCGGCGCGCAGCGGTCGCCGTCGCAGGCCGTGAAGAGGTAGCGGTGCAGCGTCGCGCCGGGCTCGAGGCGCGGCGGCGGAGCGACGCAGCAGCCGCAGCCCGAGCTCGTGTCGCAGACGGTTCCGCTCGGGCACTCGCCGTCGAGGGTGCAGCGGCGCGGCGCGCCGTCGGGGCCGCGCGCGCAGTGGTAGCGCGCGACCTGCGACCACTCGGTCACCGCCACGCGGGGGTCGGGCGCGGGCGCCGCCGTGGGACGCGCCGCGCGCGGAGGGCACGCGGCCAGCACGAGCACCAGCGGGAGGTACGACGGGCGCATGGGCGCACTCTACCCGCTGTGATTGCGCGGGCGATACGGCATTCGCGACGGCGCTTCGTTGCGCGCGCCGCGGCGCCATTCACGCGCGACGACGATTGCCGAAACGGCACCGCGACTGCCGAAACCGCACTTCGAAGCGATGCGCGACGCCCGTGTTCGGCGCGGAATCGCGTGGCCCGCGCGTTGCGTTGTGGCGATGCGTGACGACGACGGCCCGCATCACCGCCTCGCTCTCGCTGTGCGCGACGCTCTCGCTCGCGCGCGGGGCGGCGGCGCAGTCCGACGGCTACGACGACGCGATGCGCGCCGCGGCGGCGCTCGAGGCGCGGGGCCGTCACCGCGAGGCGGCCGACGCGCTCGACTCGATCAGCGCGCGCTTCCCCCAGGACCACGCCCTCGCGCTGCGCCTCGGGTGGCTGCGCTTTCAGTCGGGCGACCACGCGGCGGCGCGGCGGCACTACGAGCGCGCCCTCTCGCTCTCGGCGGGGGACTCGTTCGAAGCGCGCCTCGGGCTCGCGTGGACGCTCCTTCGCCTCGGCGAGGCCTCGTCGTCGCGCGCGGAGTTCGAGCGCGCCCTCGCGGCCTCTCCCGACGACGCCTCGGCGCGCGAGGGCCTCGCGCTCGCACGCGCCGCGGAGCCCCGGCCCGTGCGGGTGTGGGCCTCGCTGTGGACGGCCGCGGGCGCGTACGCGGGTCACCCCCAGCGCCGCCTCGCGCTGAGCGTCGCGCCGTCGGTGACGCTCCAGTTCATGGACCTCGTCGTGGCGGGCGCCACCTACCGCGTCACGGGGTACGACTTCGCGACGCCGCAGCCGGGCCGCCCCCCCACGTTCTCGTGGAGCGCGCAGCAAGAGCTCTACGTGAGCGCGGGCGTCGCGCGCCGCGACTACGCGCTGCGCCTGCACCTCGGGCGCATCTGGGACGCGTCGAGCCGCATCGCGCCCGCCACCGTGCTCGGCGCCACGGCGCGCTTCTCGCTGCGCGGCACGCTGCTCTTCGAAGCGAGCGGCGCCTCGTACACCGACTACACCGCGCTGCGCGCCGCGGGCTCGTGGGCCGCGCGCCTCTCCGACGCGTGGTCGCTCGGGCCCGTCGCGTCGGCGCAGTACGGCAACGGCACCGCGGGCGGCTCCATCGGGGCGCTCGTGGCGTGGGCGCGCGACGGCTTCGGCGCGTCGCTCTCGGCGCGCTACGGCGACGAGCGCAGGCCCACGTACCTGAATGAATCGCTCACGCTCGCAACGAACGATCGAGTCAGGGCGGCGGTGTCGGTCGCGGGGCGCGCGCCGCTCGGACGGGGCCTGTCGCTCACGGTCGGCTACGACTGGCTGCGCCTCACCACGGGCGACGCCGCGCGGCCCGTCGACGCAGACGCCCACTACTTCAGCGCCGGAGTGACCGGCGCGTGGTGAGCGGCGCCCGCGCGTAGACGCGCGCACCGGGCGCTACCGCCACCGATTCCCGCAGCGAAAGGGAGGCACACGCATGCAACGTCTCAGGGACCTCGCCGTCAGCGACACGGGCTTCGTCTTCGACCCCTTCTCGGGGGCGACCTTCACGGCCAACGCGACCGCGCTCTGCATCCTCGAGGGCCTCAAGCGCGGCCTCGACCGCGCCGGGCTCGCCGACACGCTGCGCGAGCGCTTCATGGTCACCACCGAGGACCTCGGCCGCGACATCGACGACCTCGTCGCCTCGCTGCGCCTCTTCGGGCTCGTGCCCGCCGACTTCGAGGTGGCGTGATGGGAGCCCCGCTCACCGTCGCCGTCACGGGCCTCAACGCCACCGACAACCCCGGGCCCGGCGTGGCCGTGATCCGCTCGCTGCGGCACCACCCCGACTTCCGCGGGCGCATCGTGGGCCTCGCCTACGACGCGCTCGAGCCCGGCCTCTACGACGACTCGCTCGCCGACGACGTCTTCCTCATCCCCTACCCCTCGCAGGGCGTCGGGCCCCTGCGCGAGCGCCTCGCGTACATCCGCTCGCGCGTGGGCTTCGACGTGGTGATCCCCACGCTCGACGCCGAGCTCCCCTCCTTCGTCGACCTCGCGCCCGAGCTCCGCGAGCAGGGCGTGGGCACGCTGCTCCCGAGCCGCGAGCAGCTCGACCTGCGCTCCAAGGCGAAGCTCAACGCGCTCGGCGCGAAGGGCCTGCCGGTGCCCCCGTCGCGCGTGCTCACCGACGTCTCGCAGCTCTACACGATCCACGAGGCGCTGCCCTACCCCCTGGTGATCAAGGGCCCGTACTACGGCGCCAAGGTCGCCTGCACGCTCGACGAGGCCGTCCACGCCTTTCACAAGATGGTCGCCGAGTGGGGCTTCCCCGTGATCGTGCAGCAGTTCGTCGCGGGCCAGGAGCTCTGCGTCGTGGCCGTCGGAGACGGCGAGGGCGGGCTCGTGGGCGCGGTGCACATGCGCAAGACGGTGATCACCGACAAGGGAAAGGGCTGGGCGGGCGTGGCGATCCGCGACCCGGGCCTCGACGCGCTCACCGAGACCTTCATGCGCGCGACGCGGTGGCGCGGGCCCTGCGAGCTCGAGGTGATCCGCGACGCCAAGGGGGCGTACCACGTGCTCGAGGTGAACCCGCGCTTCCCCGCGTGGTGCTACCTCTCGGCCGGGGCGGGCATGAACCTCCCGTACGCCGTCGCCGAGCTCGCCGCGGGCAGGGCCGTCGAGCGCATGCGCGACTACCGCGTGGGCACGATGTTCGTGCGCATCGCGCTCGACCAGATCGCCGACATGGACGGGTTCTCACGCATCAGCACCGCGGGCGAGATCGTCCGCACCGAAGGAGCCGCGCAATGAGCACGACCCCGTACGACCGCCCCGTGATCGCCCGCCACCAGACGGGCATGATGAACAAGTTCTCGCGCGTCCAGTCGATGCAGCCGCAGACGCACATCGACGGCGTGCCCGTGCAGACGCTCGTCGAGACCTACGGCTCGCCGCTCTTCGTCTTCAGCGAGCGCACCATGGTGGCGCGCTACCGCGAGCTGCGCGACGCCTTCACCCGCCGCTTCTCGAAGGTGCGCATCACCTGGTCGTACAAGACCAACTACCTCGACGCCGTGTGCCGGGTGTTCCACCGCGAGGGCGCGTGGGCCGAGGTCGTCTCCGAGTTCGAGTGGGAGAAGGCGCGGCACCTGGGCATCCCGGGCGACCGCATCCACCTCAACGGCCCGCTCAAGACCGAGGCCGTGCTCCGCCGCGTGCTGCCCGAGGGCACCCTCGTTCACGTCGACAACTTCGACGAGCTCGCCCTGCTCGAGCGCCTCGCGGTCGAGATGAACGTCACCCCCAAGGTCGCCCTGCGCGTGAACCTCGCGGTCGAGTCCATCCCCGCGTGGAGCCGCTTCGGGTTCAACCTCGAGAACGGCCAGGCGCGCACCGCCGCGACGCGCATCGTCACGGGCCGGCGCATCGAGCTCGTGGGGCTTCACTGCCACCTCGGCACCTTCATCCTCGACCCCGGCGCCTACCGCGAGCAGGCCGCCAAGCTCGCGGGCCTCGCCAACGAGCTCCTGCGCGCGCACGGCCTGATGCTCTCGTTCGTCGACATCGGCGGCGGGTTCGCGTCGCACAGCAAGCTCAAGGCGCAGTACCTGCCCGGCGAGCAGGCCACGCCGCCCTTCGACCGCTACGCCGCCGCGTGCGCCGAGGGCTTCGCCGCGCTCGACTACCCGCCCGGCCAGGAGCCCACGCTCGTGCTCGAGACCGGCCGCGCGCTCATCGACGACGCGGGCTCGATGGTCGCCACCGTGCTCGCCAACAAGCGCATGCCCGACGGCCAGCGCGGCCTCGTCGTCGACGCGGGGGTCAACGTGCTCTTCACGTCGTTCTGGTACGACCACGACGTGGTGCCCGCGCAGCCCTTCGGCGGCCTGTCGGAGCCCACGGTGATGTACGGCCCCCTCTGCATGAACATCGACGTGGTGCGCGACACGGTGTCGTTCCCGCCGATGCGCACGGGCGACCGGGTCGTGTTCCGCAACGTCGGCGCCTACAACGTCACCCAGTGGATGCAGTTCATCACGTACCGCCCCGCCGTCGTGATGATCGCCGCCGACGGCCGCCACGGGCTCATCCGCCGCCGCGAGCAGCTCGAGACCCTGCTGGCCTCCGAGGAGGTGCCGTCGTGGCTGTGAGCGCCCTCGCCCTCGCGCGCGCCGCCGCGCCGCGCCCGGCCGCGCTCGTCGAGGGGCTCGGCGACACCGTGTGCCTCACGTACGCGAGCCTCGTGTTCTCTCGCTCGCGCGCCGTCGGGGCGCTGCTCGTCGCGGCCACCGCCACGTCGCCCGTCGCGCTCGGCGCGGGCCTCGGCGCCGTGCTCGTCGCGCTCGCCACGGCCCACGCGCTGCGCCTGCCGCCCGACCAGATCCGCTCGGGGCAGCTCTCGTACAACGCCCTCATGGTGGGCCTGTGCCTCTCGGCCCTCGCGCCCGTCACCCCCGCCACCGTCGCCCTCGTCGCCGTCGCCGCGGCCGCGTCGGTGCTCGCCACCGCGGCGCTGCACCTCTCGGTCGCCGTGGGCTACGGGCTGCCGATCCTCACGCTGCCCTTCCTCGCGGTCTTCTACCTCACGGTGGGCGCGCTGCCCGCGGGCCTCACGCACGGCGCCCCCGCCGCCGACGCGCTCGGCGCGCTCGTGCCCTGGGAGATGCCCCGCACCTACCTCCGCGACCTCGGCGCGATCCTCTGCGCGCCGCGCGTCGACGCGGGCGCCGTCGTGCTCTGCGCGCTCGCCCTCCACAGCCGCATCGCCGCCGCCCTCTCGCTCGCGGGCTTCGCGCTCGCGTGGAGCGTCGCGCCGCTCTTCCTCGGCGCCCACGCCGACCCGTCGCTCGCGGCCACCGTGGGGCTCAACGGCATGCTCGTCGCGGTCGCCCTCGGCGGCGTGTGGTTCATCCCGAGCCCGTGGTCGTACGCGCTCGCGCTCGGCGGGGTGATCGTGTGCGTGGTGACGAGCCTCGGCGTCGCGGCGCGCTTCGACCGCGTGGGCCTGCCGCTGCTCATCGCGCCCTTCAACGCCACCGTGGCCCTGGTGCTCTACGTGATGCGCCAGCGCGTCTCCGACGGGCGCCCCCACGCGGTCGACTTCGCGCCCGGCACGCCCGAGCAGAACCTCACGTACTTTCGCTCGCGCGCCGAGCGCTTCGGGTCGGTGATGGGCGTGCGCTTCGCCGCCCCCTTCCGCGGCCGCTGGGAGTGCACGCAGGGCGTCTCGGGCGGCGTCACGCACGAGGGCCCGTGGCGCCACGCGCTCGACTTCGAGGTCTTCGACGACCAGGGGCGCACCTGGCGCGGGGCGGGCACGCGCGTCGACGATTTTCACTGCTACAAGCTCCCCGTGGTGGCGCCCGCGGCGGGCGTGGTGGCGCGCGTGATCGACCACGTGCCCGACAACCCCGTGGGCGAGGTCAACCTCGACGACAACTGGGGCAACGTGGTGATCGTGCGCCACGCGCCGGGGCTCTACTCGTGCGTCGCCCACCTCGCGCCGGGCTCGGTCGCCGTGCGCGAGGGCCAAGCCGTGCAGGCGGGCGAGCTCCTGGGCCTGTGCGGCAACTCGGGCCGCTCGGCCACGCCGCACCTTCACGTGCAGCTCCAGGCGACGCCCGAGGTGGGCGCGGCCACGCTGCCGATCGAGCTCCACGACGCGGTGTTCGAGACCGTGGGCGCGCCCGTGCTGCACCCCGCGAAGACGCCCGCGTACGGCGACGTGGTGCGCAGGCTCGAGCCCGACGAGGCCCGCGCGCAGATGCTCCGCTTCGAGTACGGGCGCGTGGTGAGGCACCGCGTCGAGGGCGGCCGGCGCGCGCGCGACGAGTCCGTCGTGGCCGACATCGACCTCGTGGGCGGCCTCGTGCTGCGCTCGCGCACCACGGGCGCGACGCTCTACTACGAGCACACGCCCGCGGGCTTCACGGTGCACGACGTGACGGGCGCGGCGGGCTCGGCGCTCCACCTCGTGCGCGCGGCGCTCTCGCGCGTGCCCTTCGACGCCGACGACGCGCTCTCGTGGAGCGACCGGCTCCCCATCAGGCCCTTTCTGCCCGCGTGGATGCGCCCGCTCTTCGACCTGGCCTCGCCCTTCGGCGCGCCCGGCTCGCTGGTGATGCGCTACCGCGCGCGCCGCAGGGGCCGCGCCCTGGTGATCGAGGGCGCCTCCGAGCGCCTCGACCGCGCGGGCAACCCCTGGGTGGTCACGTCCGCGTGCCTCGCCCCCGGCGCGGGCCTCGTGCGCCTCGACGTGCGCGTGCGGGGGCGCGCGCG
>JBDHVF010000434.1:0-6918 GCA_039809605.1 Polyangiales bacterium
ACGCCCTCGTCGTAGGCGAGCTGCGCGAGCGTCTCGGCGGCGAAGCTCGTCTGCGGGCGCTCGGCCGTCTGCGACTCGCCCGGCAGCGTGAAGGCGGGGAGGCGACGCCGGCCGCCGATCCCGATGTCTTCGAGGTCGCTGTCGTCGAGCGACGTGAGGATCGTCACCGCGCAGATCGCGAGCGTTCCGCCCTCCGTCTCTGCCCGCCTCACGGCGCGCTTCAGCATCGCGCGCCCGCCGCTCGCGTGCACCGTGAGGACGCGCACGCCGAGCTCGGACGCCCTCGCGACCGCGCGCTCGACGGTCTCGGGGATGTCGTGCAGCTTCAGATCCAGGAAGACGGGGAGCGAGACGTCCCGGCCGATCGCGACCGCGAGAGGCCCCTCCTTCACGAAGAGCTCGAGGCCGACCTTGACCATGCCGACGGCGGGCGCGACCTCCGCTGCCGCGGAGCGCGCCTCGTCGAGCGTCGCGAAGTCGAGCGCGAACGCGATGGGAGAATCCATCATATGGGCGCACCCTATGCGGGTCCGCCAGGCGGCTCAAGCGCGGCGTGCGCGTTCGAGCCGGATCAGAGGCAGCTGCAGAGCGGGTCGCCGGCCTGGCAGGTGCACGCCGGCTTCGGCGTTCCGCCACCGCCGCCGCTCGCCTTCGCGCCGCCACCGGCCTTGACGGCCGCGATGTTCGCCTGCGTCTTGCGCTGCTGCTCCTGCGCTGCCTGGAGCTTGCTCTGCGCGGCGGCGCGCTCTGCCTCGCTCTTTGCGCTCTGCGCTTCGGCCTGGGCCGCGGTGATGAGGTCGTTCTGCGATTTCAGGTCGGCCATCAGCTTGTCGAGCTGCGCCTGCTGCTCGGCGATCTGCTGGTCCTTGAGCGCCTGCTTGCGCTCGGCCTCCTGCGTGTTCGCGTAGAACGCGTAGCCGCCGCCGACGCCGCCGAAGATGAGCAGGGCGCCGATTCCGACGACCATGTACATCAGCTGCTTCTTCTTCTTGTCCTGCGAGAGGGCAGCGAGCTGACGTTCGTGATCCTGCTGCTGCTGCATCGCGCGGAGGCGAGCCTGGTTCTCGGCCTCGTGACGCGCGCGCTCGACCTCACCCTGGCGGATCGCCTCGAGCCGGGCCTGCTCCTCGCGCTGGCGCTGCTCTTCCTGGCGACGGCGCTCGTCGTCCGCGCGCATCCGAGCTTCCTCTGCCTCGCGTGCACGCTTCTCCGCGTCGAGACGCGCCTGCGTCTCGGCCTCTTCCTTGCGCCGCTTGTCGTCGTCTTCTTGCCGGATGCGGTCCTCCTCGAGGTTCATCAGCTCCTTGAGGGAGAAGAGAACGGAGGACTCTTTCTGTTCCGCCATATCTGTGTCCTTGGGGTCGTCGGGTCGCCCGAGGTGCCTGAACGCTACCTGTCTCGGTCGGGGTTCGCAAACGATATCGCGGTTCGGCCTGTCTCGCGAGAGGCTCTTCGCGTGGGAGCGCACCACTTGAACACGCGCCTGGCGGCGCGCCTTGGAGCGTGCCGAAAACATTGCACCGGGGCGCGGAGGCGGGGCAGGATGCGGACCCATGGCGAACGTCAGCGCTCACATCACGGGGACGGTCTGGAAGATCGAGGTGAAGGAAGGCGACACGGTCGCCGAGGGGCAGACCTGCGTGATCCTCGAGTCGATGAAGATGGAGATGCCCGTCGAGGCGCCGCAGGCCGGGAAGGTCGAGAAGATCTCCTGCGCCGAGGGCCAGGCCGTGAACGAAGGCGACGTGCTCCTCACGATCGCGTGAGCACGCGGCCTCTGCTGAGCTAGACTTGCAGGCCGTGCCGCGCCGTTCGCCCCTCGTGATCTCTCCGCGCGCGCGTGCGGCCGCGTTCCTCGCGCTCGCGGGCCTCGTCGTCGTCGTCGGCCTCGTCGGGGCGTGCAACGCAGAGAGTGTCGCCGTCGGTCCGGGCGGCGAGTGCTTCCTCGCGACCGACTGCGCGCCCGGCCTGGTGTGCGTGGAGCAGGCGAACAAGACGCGCGTCTGCACCGACGATCTCACGCGCGCCGCGGGCCGCCCTCCGGCCGAGGCTGAAGAGGCCGGGGCGCCCGACGCGGAGAGCGCGGACAGCAGCGTCGACGGCAGCCCGCCACCGCCACCGCCTCCTCCAGCGGACTCCGGCACGAAGGACGCGGGGCGCGACTCCGGCACGGTCGACGCCGAGCCGCCGCCGGTCGACGCCGGCGAAGACTGAGTCACGACAAAGCGAGCGCGGGCTCGGGCTCGGGACGGAGAGCGCTCACTCCTTCCAGAAGAGCTTCCAGGGGTTGTGCTTGAGGTCGCGCACCATCTCCTGCAGGTCGTCGTAGAGCTCCTCGTCCATGAGGAGCGCGCCGACGGTGCCCTGCCCCGAGCGCACGCGCGCGGTGATGGCCTGCGCGTCGCCCGCGATCACGTTGGCCCGCTGCGAGAGCGCGCGCACCTCGCGGAGCGTCGCCTGGAGGTCGGCGATCTGCGGGTCGCCCACGCCCTGCGCGATGCGGTTGAGCCGCTCGGTGAGGGCGCGGGCGTCGCGGGCGAGCGGGGGCACGTCGCGCTCGATGCTCGCGAGCACCGACTCGGCGCGGTTCAAGATGCGCCGCGCCTGCGGGCCGTCGACGTAGCGGTCGCGCGCGGAGTTGATGAGCCCGTCGGCGTCGCGCACCGCGCGGTCGGCGTTCTCGACGATGCTGTCGATGCGCGAGGAGTTCCTGCGCAGGAGGTCGTTGGTGTTGTGGAGCACGCCCGCGAGGTCGTCGACCATGCCACCGAGCTCGCGGCGGTTGGCGCGAATGGCCGTCACGGTGTCGTCGAGCAGGGCGTAGGCGCGGGCGACGAAGAGGTCGATGCGCGGGGGGTCGATGCCCTCGACGGGCCGGTCGATGCGCAAGAGGGGCTGCGCCGCGCTGCCCGGGTCGATCGCGAGGAACTGCTCACCCAGCACGCCCTGCGTGGTGACGAAGAACTCGGCGTCGGCGTGGATCTCGCGGCGGTAGCGCTCCTCGACGTCGGCGTGCACGCGCACGAGCGAGGCGCGGCCGGTCTGCGGGTCGACGCGCGCCCCGCGGAACTCGAGGCGCTCGACGGTGCCCACGCGCACGCCGGCGATCTTCACGGGCGCGCCCGGCTGAATGCCGCCGGGGTTGTTGAAGTCGACCGCGATCGAGAAGCGCCGGCCGATGTGAATGCCCCCCATCACGAGCACGAGCCCCGCGAGCAGGCCCACGCCCACGAGGATGAGCAACCCGACCTTGACCTCGACCGACCGCGACGCCATCGGCGCGAGAGCCTACACTTCCATCGGCCCTTCTGCGATGCCGTTGGTGAACTGCTGCACGATCGGGTCGTCGGCGCGGCGGAACTCGTCGGGCGTGCCCACCATCCGCAGGTTGCCCTTGTAGAGCATGGCGATGCGGTCGGCGATGGTGAACATCGACACGAGGTCGTGCGAGACCACCACGCTCGTCACCCCGAGGCGGTCGGAGAGCTCCCGGATCAGCCGGTCGACGCGGCGCGCGCTCACCGGGTCGAGCGACGTCGTGGGCTCGTCGAAGAGCACGTACCGGGGGTCGACCGTGAGCGCGCGCGCGATCGCCACGCGCTTGCGCATCCCGTCGCCGAGCTCCGCGGGGTAGCGGTCGGCGAACTCGCGCATGCGCACCTGGTCGAGGCGCTTCATGGCCTCGGCGAGCGCGTCGCGCTGCGACAGGCCCCGGTGCTTGCGCAGCGGCAGCGCCACGTTCTCGGCGCAGGTCATCGAGTCGAAGAGCGTCGCGTGCTGAAAGACCATCGCGCACACCTTCCGCACGCGGTAGAGCGAGCGCTCGTCGAGGCGCGACACGTCCTCGCCGTCGAGCCAGATCTCGCCCGCGTCGGGCTTGAGCAGCCCGATCAGGTGCTTGATCAGCACGCTCTTGCCCGCGCCCGACGACCCGATGATGAAGAACACCTCCCCATCGCGGATGGTCAGGTCGACCCCCGCGAGCACGGTCTTGGGCCCGAAGCTCTTGCGTATCCCTCGGAACTCGATCACGGCCGAACCCTAGTACAAAAACCCTTGTTCTACAGCCGTTTCACGAGTGACATTCCCTGTCAGTCACGGAATTGATCTCCGCGCCCGCGACCGGTACGGTGCCGCCGTACACAGCCACCGCCGCGTTGCGGGGAGGACAGTCATGGCAGAAGGACTCAACAAGGCGATGCTGATCGGCAACCTCGGCGCCGATCCCGAGCTCCGCTCGACCCCGAACGGCCGGTCGGTGCTCAAGATGCGCCTGGCGACGACCGAGTCGTACGTCGACCAGAACAAGCAGCGGCAGGAGGTCACCCACTGGCACAACGTGGTGCTCTGGGGCCCGCGCGCCGAGGCGCTCGCGAAGTTCCTCACCAAGGGCTCGCGCATCTACGTCGAGGGCCGCATCGAGACGCGCTCGTACGACGACAAGGATGGCGTGAAGCGCTCGGCCACCGACATCGTGGCGCAGAACCTCATCATGCTCGACGGCCGCCGCGGCGAGGGCGGCGGTGGGGGCGGGGGTGGAGGCCACGCCGGCGGCGGCGGGTACGGCGGCGGTGGGGGTGGCGGCGGTGGGGGCTTCGGCGGCCGCGGTGGGGGTGGAGGCGGTCGTCCGGCCCCTCCGCGCGACGAGCCGCACGACCTGCCGCCCGACGACTTCGGCGGCGGCGGCGGCGGGAACGACGACGACATCCCGTTCTGAGCCCTTGTGCGCGCGCCGAGGCAATAGTCTCGTGCGCGTGCGACGCTCCCTCCTCGGCGCCCTCGCGATCGTGTGCCTGCCAGTGGCGGCCCTCGCCACGGGCACGATCGACGACATCCGCTACAAGATCAAGACCGACGACGGCAACCTCTGGGCAGACCGCTTTCGCGCGGGCAGGCTCATGCGCGGCCAGTGCGGCCGACGCTGCATCGCCTTCACCTTCGACGACGGCCCCAACTGGGAGACGACCCCTCGCCTGCTCGACGAGCTCGAGCGGCGGCGGCTTCGCGCGACCTTCTTCGTCACGGGCCACCGCATGGACGGCGACGGCGACGTGGCGCAGCGCAACCGCGCGGTGCTCCTGCGCGCGTGGCGCGCGGGTCACCTCGTGGGCAACCACACGTACCACCACGACCTCATGGACACGATGACCGCCGACACGCTGCGCTTCGAGATCGACCGCACCGAGGCGCTCATCCGGTCGGTGATCGGCGCGAGGCCGTTCCTCTTCCGCGCGCCCTACGGGGCGCTCAACCACCCGCGCGCCGTGAGCGAGGTGTTCTCGCGGGGGTACACGCCCGTGTTCTGGGCCATGGACTCGAACGACTGGCGCGTCACCAGCGCGCAGGCCGTGTTCGACAACGTGGTCGCCGAGCTCGAGCGCTCGCCCAACGGAGGCGTGCTCCTCATGCACGACACGCTGCCGTGGAGCGTCGCGGCGTTTCCGATGATCGTCGACGAGATCGAGCGCCGCAACGCGGCCCTCGTCGCGCGGGCAGAGGCCCCCTACGAGATCGTCGGGCTCGAGCGCTTCTACACCCCGCTCGTGCCCGACGGCGCGGCGCCAGGAACGCGAACGCCCCCGCCGACCGGTGAGGGTCGGCGAGGGCGCGCGAGGTGAGCGCTTCGAAGCGCGATCAGTGCTGCGTGCCGGGCGCGCTGCCGAAGTAGTAGATCACGCTGATGGCGCCGCCGATGATGTCGCCGAGGCTGTAGTTCGGGCCCAGCGTGGTGCCGAGGCCGAAGTCGCTGCGCGTCGACGACGTCGAGAGCTGCGAGCGGCGCGGCACCGACTCGAGGGTCGACGAGGTGTAGCGGAGCTGCAGGCCGAACTGCGCCTGCAGGGCGAGCTGCGGGATGCCGATGAAGCCGAACTGGAGCTCCGCCGCGGCGTTGGCGCCGAGGGTGAGCTGCAGCGAGCGGCCCGACTGGTCGGCCGCGTTCTCGTCGGTGCCCGTCGTGATCGACGACGTGGCGAAGTGGAAGCCGACGAGCGGCGTGAGGTTGATCGAGAGGTGCTTCGACTCGGCGAGCATGATCGGCACGCCGAACTGGAAGCCGATGCCGAAGAAGTTCGGCACGTCGGTGGTGACGGTGTTGGTGCCGCGGTCCGCCGGCGTTGTCGTCGAGCGGCTGCCCGAGGAGAAGCCGATCGAGAGGCCGCCCTCGATCGCGAGGCCGTTGCTGAGCCAGTAGCGCGCGCCCACCGTGTGGAGCGTCGCGTTGCCCGCGCTCGCGCCGCCCATGAGCGACGCGGGCGGGCCCACGGTGACGTTGCCCTGCGTGCCGTCGTAGCCGGGGAGGCCCGCGCCCGCGCCGCCGAGCACCGACATCGTCGTGGTGCCGAAGTACCGCAGGCCCATGTGACCGACGACCATCGAGTGGTCGGTCGGCCCCGTCGTGTCGGTGATCGAGCCGCCCGACACGCCGGCGCTCGCCGTGGTGCCGCCGGTCTGGCCGCCGATGTCCTGCGCGCCCGCGACCGAGGTCGTGACCGCGAACGCGGCGCCTACCATCAGAGAAAGAATTGCACGCATGCCTTTCATCACCTTCTGTTTGCGTTGAGACCCACCTGCAGCGACGCCCGCGACCTTCACCATTCCCAACAAACTTCTCGCTGCGCGGCGCCTTATTCGTCTTCCCGCGGCGATCTGTCAAGGTTCCATCTGCGATTCCAGGCTCGGGCCAGACATACCCTGGCCGCTCGCCGAAGACGGCGTCGAGACATCTTCGCGAAGTGCTTCGCGAAACGGGCTTCCGCCGCGCTCAGCGCCCGCCGAGCTGACGCAGCAGCGACGCCGTCCACGGCGACGAAGGGTCGCGCGCGGCGGCCCTGCGCACGAGCTCCGCGGCCTCGCGCCGGTCGCCCGTGCGCGTCGCGAGCGCGCGCAGCGTCGTGGGCGCGGTGGGCGCGTCGCGCC
>JBDHVF010000435.1:0-6910 GCA_039809605.1 Polyangiales bacterium
AGGCGTGGCCGTCGCCGCCCGGGGTACGCAAGCGTGGCCGTCGTTCGAAGGCGTGGCCGTCGCCGCCCGGGGTACGCAAGCGTGGCCGTCGTTCGAAGGCGTGGCCGTCGCCGCCCGGGGTACGCCGCAGTCCATGGGCTCGTTGGTGAGGCTGACCCCGGGCTACCGAACGCGGTCACCGCGCCTTCGCGCGGTTGCAGGTGCACGCTCTGCACGATCACGAAATCGACATGGGGCACGCAACCATCGGGCGCTCGCTCCCGATGATGCGCCATGAGCTCTGTGTACTCCCGTCTGTACGTTCATCTGGTGTGGTCCACCTGGGACCGCCGTCCGGTCCTCGACGTGTCTCGGGCGAGGCGCGTCCACGGCCTGCTCGCCCGCGTGTGCGTCGAGTACAACTGCCTCCCACTCGCCGTCGGCGGCGTGGACGATCACGTCCACGTTCTCGCCGGCCTGCACCCCGCGCTCGCCGTGTCGGACCTCGTTCGTGCGCTCAAGGTCGGCACCTCGCAGTTCATCGAACGCACGCTTCGGGTCCCCGAGTTCTCATGGCAGAAGGGCTACGGGGTGTTCTCGCTCCGCGAGACCGAGCGAGACGTCGTTCATCGCTACGTCATCCATCAGCGGGAGCACCATGAGCGCGGCACCCTCGTCGACGACTGGGAGAGGACCGAGGATCCCTGCAACCGCGCGAAGGCGCGGTGACCGCGTTCGGTAGCCCGGGGTCAGCCTCACCAACGAGCCCATGGACTGCGGCGTACCCCGGGCGGCGACGGCCACGCCTTCGGACGACGGCCACGCTTGCGTACCCCGGGCGGCGACGGCCACGCCCTCGAACGACGGCCACGCTTGCGTACCCCGGGCGGCAACGGCCACGCCTTCGGACGACGGCCACGCCTTCGGACGACGGCCACGCCTTCGGACGACGGCCACGCCTTCGGACGACGCCCACGCCTTCGAACGACGGCCGCGCTTGCGTACCCCAGGCGGCGACGGCCACGCTTGCGTACCCCGGGCGGCGACGCCCACGCCTTCGAACGACGGCCACGCTTGCGTACCCCGGGCGGCGACGGCCACGCCTTCGGACGACGGCCACGTTTGCGTACCCCGGGCGGCAACGGCCACGCCTTCGGACGACGGCCACGCCTTCGGACGACGCCCACGCCTTCGAACGACGGCCACGCTTGCGTACCCCGGGCGGCGACGGCCACGCCCTCGAACGCGACCACGCCAACGCGCGACGCGCCGGACGACGCCCCCCTCGAACGGCGACCACGCCGACGCGCGACGCGCCGGACGACGCCCCCCTCGAACGACGACCACGCCAACGCGCGACGCGCCGGATGCCCGCCTCGCGCCGCTACTCCGCGGCGCGCTCGCGGTAGGTGCCCGCGGCCTCGACGCGCTCGTCGCGCTCGACGCGGCCGTCGAGCATCGAGACGACCCTGGGGATGCTCCGCGCGAGGTCGAGGTTGTGCGTCACGAGCACCATGGTCGTGCCGTGCTTGCGGTTGAGCTCGTGAAAGAGCGCGTGGATGGCGTGGCTGTTGGCCGTGTCGAGGTTGCCCGTGGGCTCGTCGGCGAGGAGCAGCTTCGGCTCGAGCACCAGCGCGCGCGCCAGGGCCACGCGCTGCTGCTCGCCGCCCGAGAGCTCGCCGGGGCGGTGCGTGACCCTGTGCTCCAGGCCCACCTCGCGCAGGAGGCGCGAGGCGGTCTCCTTGAGCTGCGCGCGGGGGATGCCGCCGTGGATCATGCCCGGCATCATCACGTTCTCGAGCGCGGTGAACTCGGGCAAGAGGTGGTGGAACTGGAACACGAACCCGATGGTGCGGTTGCGCAGCGACGCGACGGCCGACGACGACATCGCCGTCACGTCCTTGCCGTCGACGTGCACGGTGCCCGAGGTGGGCATGTCGAGCGTGCCGATGAGGTGCAGGAGCGTGCTCTTGCCCGCGCCCGACGGGCCCACGATCGACACCATCTCGCCCGCCTCGATCGTGAGGTCGATGCCCTTGAGCACCTCGAGGCTCTTGCCCTCGTGCTCGTAGACCTTGCGGGCGTCCTTGATCTCGACCAGCGGGGTCGTCATGCGCGCGTCACTCCTTGTCGATCAGCCGAAGCGCAGCCCCTCGACGGGGCGCAGCCGTCCCGCGAGCCACGCGGGAAAGCTCGCGGCGCCCAGACAGATCGCCACCGCCACGAGGAACACCAGGGTGTAGTCGCCCGGCGAGATGGTCACCGGCAGCCGCTCGATGTAGTAGACCTCGGGGTCGAGCGGGATGCCCACGCGCTGCATGAGCACGCACGTGATGAGCGCGCCCGACACGCCGAGCAGCGCGCCCACCACGCCGATGAGCGTGCCCACCGCGAGAAAGACCCGGGTGATGAACCCGTCGCTCGCGCCCATGGCCTTGAGCACCGCGATCTCGCGGCCCTTCTCGGTGACGAGCAGCAGCAGGGTCGCCACGATGCTGAAGCTCGCCACGATGATCGCCACCGTGAGGAGCAGAAAGATCATCAGCTTCTCGAGCTTGAGCGCGCGGAAGAGGTTCTGGTTGAGCTGCTTCCAGTCGCGCACGCGCAGGCCGCGGGCGCGGGCGAGCTCGGTCACGCGCGCCGTCGCCGCGTCGGAGCGGTCGACGTCGGCCACGCGCACCTCGATGCTCGTGATGGCGTTGCCCTGGTAGTTGAAGAAGCGCTGCGCCACGGGGATGAGCACGTACGCGTACTTGGTGTCGTACTCGTACATCCCCGAGTAGAAGATGCCCGCGATGCGAAAGAGCTTGGTCTTCGGCACCGGGCCCATGGGGCCGAGCGAGCCGAAGGGAGAGACCACGCGCACCTCGTCGCCCACCGAGAGGTGGAGGTTGTTGGCGAGCTCGCGCCCCACGATGATCCCCGGCAGCGGGGGGTCGGTCGCGGGCGCCGCGGGCTCGCTCGGCCCGTCGGGCGGGGCGAGCTCGCCGAGGCCGTCGAGGCCCTGCGGGGGTGATGGGTTCGTCGTGCCCGAGATGCGCGTGACGCTGGTGAGCGGGGCGGCGTCGTCTTCGCCGCGCGCGGCCACGGGGCGGCGGTCGAGGGCGTTGGCCGACGAGAGGCCCGCGGGGTCGGTCAGGTACTCGATGCGCCCGCGGATGAGGTCGTGGCGCAGCGTGCGCACGACGCCCCCGGAGCTCGGGTCGATGCCTCGGAGGATCACGCCCGAGAGGTTGGTCTGCGAGGTGACCATGACCTCTCCCTGCACGAGGGGCGTGGCCGCGGTGACCTCGGGCACCTGCTGGATCTGATGGAGCAGGGGCTGCCAGTCGGCGAAGCCTCCGCGCTCGCGGTCGACGACGATGTGGGCGTTGTTGCCGAGGATCTTGCGCTTGAGGTCGTTGCCGAAGCCGCCCATGACCGAGATGGTCATGCAGAGGGCGAAGGCCCCGAGGCCCACGCCGAAGAAGGCCAGGAACGAGATGACCGTGAGGAAGCCGCTCTTGCGCGCGCGGAGCTGGCGCACGGCGACGAGCACCTCGGCGGCGGTCGACTCCATGGCGTCGAAGAGGCGCGGGAGCCAGAGGAAGGTCGAGAGGAAGTAGCCCTGGAGGCACGCGAGCACGCCGCCGACGCGCAGCCCCACGACGGCGCCGGGCGGGGCGGTTTCGAAGCCCTTGTGTCCGATGCGGAACGACGCGACGAGCATCGCGGCGCCGAGGGCGATGGCGAAGACCGTCCACGCGCCGATGAGGGCCGTGCGCGCGCGCGGGCTCTTGAGCCGCCGCACGAGGTACCACAGGAGCAGCAGGTCGATCGCCATGCGCCGGAGTGTGCGCTACGTCTCGGGCCTGAGCAGCGGGAAGAGCACCACGTCGCGGATGCTCCGCTGCCCCGTGAGGAGCATCACGAGGCGGTCGACGCCGAGGCCGAAGCCCGCGGTGGGGGGCATGCCGTAGCTCAGGGCGCGGATGTAGTCGGCGTCGAAGTCCATGGCCTCGTCGTCGCCCTTCTCGCGGTTGGCGAGCTGGGCGCGGAAGCGCTCGGCCTGGTCGTCGGGGTCGTTGAGCTCCGAGAACGCGTTGGCGAGCTCGCGGCCCTCGACGAAGAGTTCGAAGCGGTCGGTGAAGGTCACGGGAAAGTCCGCGCCATACTGCTCGACCTGCTTGTCGGGGTCCTTCTTGCGCGCGAGGGGCGAGACGTCGAAGGGGTAGTCGGTGACGAACACGGGCGCGCTCTTCGCGCCGTCGTCGGTGCGGTAGTCCTCGACGAGGTTGGGCTCGGCGAAGAGCTCGTAGAGGGCGAACATGAGCTCGCCCGCGGTCGAGCACTTCTTGAGGTAGTCCCGGTGCTCCTTCTGGAGCCCCTCGGCGGCCATGAAGGTCTCGCGCGCGTGCTCCCAGCGCCGCAGGGCCGCGCCGCCCGACCACGCCTCGGCGAGGGCGGGCACGCGCTCGGTGAGGGCGCGGGTGATGGCGTCGAGCATGCGCACGCGCCGCCACGGACGCGCGAGCGAGTACGTGCGCCCCTCGGCGAACCTCGGGAAGCGCTCGAGGAGCCGCGCGTCGGTGTGCGTGACGAGCTCCTCGGTCTCGTCCATGAGCACCTGGTAGGTCGCGTAGGCCTGGTAGAACTCGAGGATGGTGAACTCGGGGTTGTGCCGCGTGGAGATGCCCTCGTTGCGCCACACGCGCCCGATCTCGTACACCCGGTCGAGGCCCCCCACGATGAGCCGCTTGAGGTAGAGCTCGGGCGCGACGCGGAGGTAGAGGTCCATGTCGAGCGCGTTGTGGTGCGTGGTGAAGGGCTTCGCGTTGGCGCCGCCGCGCATGGTCTGGAGCGTCGGGGTCTCGACCTCGACGAAGTCGCGCTCGTCGAACCACTCGCGCATGGCCTTCACGATGAGCGCCCGCGCGCGGAACACCTCGCCCACGTCGGGGTGGTTGGCGATGAGGTCGGCGTAGCGCTGGCGGTAGCGCGTCTCGACCTCGCCCAGGCCGTACCACTCGCTCGGAATGGCCCTGAAGCTCTTGGTGAGCGGGCGGAACGACTTCACCATCACCGACAGCTCGCCGGCGCGCGTGCGCATCGGGCGACCGACGGCCATCACGATGTCGCCGAGGTCGAGCTCCTTGAGCAGCGCGAACGCGGCGCCCACGTCCTTGGCCGAGAGAAAGAGCTGGATCTCGCCCGAGCCGTCGCGGAGCTTGGCGAACACGAGCTTGCCCGTGTCGCGCAGGGCGATGACCCTGCCGGCCACGCGGTACTCGGCGCCGGCCCACTCGCGGTCGAGCGTGACGGTGTCGTGGTCTTTGTGGGCGGCGACGACCTTCGCGATGGGGTCCAGGGGCCCCGGGTCGTTGCCGAAGGGCATGTGCCCCGCGGCGCGCCACGCGTCGGCCTTGGCGCGGCGCACCTCGTCGAAGCTGCGGTGGGTCTCCCCGTCGCCTGCGCTCCGGGGCCCCTGGTGGGAGTCGGTCATGGTGTGGGGGATCGCTTTCGGTGCGGGCGGAGGTGCCGGTGCCTACGAGGCCTTGGCGCGCTTCTGCATCTGGTCGAGCAGGTACGCTTCGATGAAGGGGTCGAGGTCGCCGTCGAGCACGCCCTGCACGTTGCCGGTCTCGTTCTCGGTGCGAAGGTCCTTCACGAGCTGGTAGGGCGCGAGCACGTACGAGCGGATCTGGTGGCCGAACGAGATGTTCGTCAGGTGCTCGTAGTACTTCTCGAACTCCTTGTCGCGGCGGGCGCGCTCCATGGCCCAGAGCTTGGCCTTGAGGGTCTTCATCGCGATGCGCCGGTTCTCGTGCTGCGAGCGCTCGCTCTGGCACTTGACCACGGTGCCCGTGGGCTTGTGCGTGATGCGCACCGCGGTCTCGACCTTGTTCACGTTCTGCCCGCCCTTTCCGCCGGACCGGAACGTGTCGACCTCGAGGTCGCCCTCCTTCACGTCGACTTCGAAGTCGTCGTCGAGCTCGGGCACCACGGTGACGCCCGCGAAGGCCGTCTGCCGCCGCGCGTTGGCGTCGAAGGGCGAGATGCGCACGAGCCGGTGCACCCCGTTCTCGGCCTTGAGGTACCCGAAGGCGTAGAGGCCCTTGATCGAGACCGACACGCTCTTGAGCCCGGCCTCCTCGCCCTCGGTCTGGTCGCGCACGGTCACCTCGAACCCTCGCGACTGCGCCCAGCGGGTGTACATGCGCAGGAGCATCATGCACCAGTCCATCGCGTCGACGCCGCCGGCGCCCGCGTTGATCTCGAGCGTGCAGTCGGCGCGGTCGACCTCGTCGGCGAGCATCTGCTCGAGCTCCATCTTGCGCGTGCGCGACTCGATGGGCGCGAGCGAGCGCTCGACCTCCTTCGCGACCGACTCGTCGTTCTCCATCGCCGCGAGCTCGAGCAGCTCCGACGCGTCGCGCACGTCCTTGGAGAGCGACTCGACGGCGGCCACGAGGCTCTCCTTCTCCGAGCGCTCCTTCTGGAGCTTCTGCGCCTTGATGGCGTCGTCCCAGAAACCGGGACGCGATGACATCGCATCGAGCTCTTCGATGCGCTTCTTCAGCCTCGGGAGGTCAAAGATGCCTCCCGAGGTTCTCTGCCCTGCGGGCGAGATCCTCTAAGTGGCTACGGGCTTCGGGGATCATGACGCGCGGAGAGATAATCGGCCCCGCGCGCGAGGTCAACCGTTCGTGCGACGTCAGTTGCCGTCGTACTCGGTCGTGCCCGGCGTGGCGGGGTGCGATCCGTTGCCGTGCGCGCGCTGCGACGCCTCGTGGCCGCGCGCGTGACGGCCCCGTCGACCGTGGCGCCCCTCGCGCGCCGCGGGCTCCTCGCCGGGAGGGTCGTACGCCGTCGTCGCGGGCTGCGCGGGCTGCGCGACCGCGGGGCGGTCGTACGAGGGCGTGCCCGTGGGCGCAGGGGCCGCGGGCTGGTT
>JBDHVF010000436.1:0-6909 GCA_039809605.1 Polyangiales bacterium
CCACGACCACCGCGGCGCTGGCCGCGCGCCCCGCGCCGCGCAGCGTCCGCGTGCGCGTGCGCTCGAACGCGCCGGGCGCGCAGGTGATGATCCGCGGCCGCACGTACCCCGCCCCCGCGCTCGCGGAGCTCGCGCCCGCCGCGGTGCCCGAGCTCATCGAGGTGACCGCGCCCGGCCACGCGCCGCGCCGGATGTGGATGCCCCTCAGCGAGCACGTCGACGCGCAGATCGACCTCACGCCCTCGGCCCCGGCCGCGCCCGTCGCCGACGAGGCTCCGCCGCGGCGCCACCGACGCCACCACGGGCGGCATCGAAATCCGCGCCCGTCGCGGCCGCGTAGCACGGCGCGATGAAGACGCGCACGCACCTCAAGGCCGGCACCGACGCCACGACCACCACCAGCACGACGCGGCACGACATCGCGATGAACGCGGTCCGCAACATGAAGGGCTGACGCGCTCCCGCACGCTTGACTTCGCGCGGGGCGTGCGGTGTGGTCCGCGCGATGCGCCCCCGCGCTCGAGCAACGCCCGCACACGCCTCTACCACGCTCGTGATCCTGCTCGCCGCGTCGGTCGCGCGGTGCACCTCGGACGCGCCCGCGGGCTCCGACGACGCGCCCCTCGACGACGCGTTGCTCGACGACGCGCCTGCGGACCTCGCGCCCCCCGACGCGGGGCTCACCGACGACGCCACCCCCGACGCGCCCGACGACATCGACGGCGCCGTCACGACGGACGCGTCCGAGATGGACGCGCTCGTCACACCCGACGCGCCCGTCACACCCGACGCGCCCGTCGCACCCGACGCGCCCGTCACACCCGACGCGCCCGTCGCACCCGACGCGCCCGTCACACCCGACGCGCCGATGCCCACCGCGCGCGTGCCGTCGTGCATCGCCACGGCCTCGTCGGGCGAGGCGGGCGGAACCTGCGCGGGCATCGACCAGGCGTACACCGCGCGCGGCATCAACGTGGGGTACTACCCGTTCCGCGTGCGGTCGCGCGTGCTTCAGTTCTCGGGCGACTTCGACGGCGACCCCTCGCGCGTGTTCGCGCGCGGACCGGGCGCGGCGGGCGTGGTGCTGCAGGAGGTTCCGCCGGGAGCGTACGTGGGCCTCTCGTCGGTGGGGCCCAACTACGACCCGCCCAGCGACTGCGAGGTCGCCACGTGCGGCAACCCCTCGCGCCACGCGTGCTCGAACGACTCGCCGCCGCTGCGCGCGCCCGCGGGCCTCGGCGGTCGCTTCTACTGGGGCTACGCGTATCAGGGCGCGAGCCACATGCAGGGGTGGTTCCTCGTGCAGCCGGGCGACCTCGAGTTCGCGGGCTACGACGCGTCGCACCCCTGCGCGCTCGGCCCCGCGGGCGTCGACTACGAGGTGCGCCGCGCGTGCGGCCGCGCCACGTCGTGCCGTGGCACCAACCCCACGTGCGGCGCCGTCAACCGCTGCGACGAGGGCGGCGACGACTGCGCGCGCACGGCCTGTGGGGCGATGGCCGGAGGCCCGCTCACCCCCACGGCGTGGCGGCGCACCGTGGCGCTCCCTTCGGGCGCCCACGCGTGCACGCGCGATCCGCCCCACCCCTCGGTGCGCTGCCTCAGGAACGACGCCACGCTCGACTTCTTCTTCGTGTACCCCTTCGGCGCCTACCTCTACTGGGCGCAGAACAGCACCACGAAGGCGTGGCTGCACTACGGCGACCGCGTGCAGGTGTACTTCCACAACCGCGACGCGCAGGGCGTGCTGTGGGATTTCGTCGAGGTGCTCTCGTCGGGCGCCCCCGCCCTCACGCCCGCGAGCGACGGCTCGGGCGCCGCGGCGCCGTGCAGCGACGCCCGCCCCGACGCGTGCCACCCCTGCCGTAACGGCGGCACCTGCGGCTGGGTGCAGGACGTCTTCCTGCGGTAGCGCGAGCCCCTCGCGCATGCTCGTGCGGGCGCGACAATCAATCGGGGGAATCCCGCGCTTCTCGTTGCGCTCGGCGTTCGTGCGCTGGTAGCTTCCCGGCGCGCGGACCCCACTGACGCTTGCGTAGCGAGCGACGCGCGCAGACTTGGAAGGGTCGACGTTGAGGGAGCGGATACGAAGCGGCATCCCCGGCCTGGATGACGTCATGGGCGGCGGGCTTCCGCGCGGACGTGTCATCGCAGTGCTGGGCGGGGCAGGGAGCGGCAAGACCATCTTCGCGCTCCAGACGCTCGCGTCGGGCGCGGCGCTCGGCGAGCGCGGGCTCTTCGTCGCGTTCGAAGAGGGCCCCGAGGACCTCGTCGCCAACGCCGCGCGCTTCACGTGGAGCGACGCCCTGCGCGGCGCGGGCGTCGAGTTCGTCGACGCGCGGCTGTCGCAGTCGATCCTGCACGGGGGCGAGTTCGACCTGCTGGGGCTCTGCGCGGTGCTCGGCGCCAGGGCCAAGGAGCGCGGCGCGCGGCGCATCGCGCTCGACGGGCTCGACCAGCTCCTCACGCACCTCGGCGACGCCGCCCTCGTGCGGCGCGAGGTCACGCGCCTGCGCGAGTGGATCCACGAGACGGGCCTGACCGCGGTCATCACCGCGAAGACCGAGGGCGCCGACGGGCGCCTCGCGCCCGACCAGGGCGCGCTCCAGTACCTCTCCGACTGCGTGATCGCGCTCGACCACCGCGTGCAGTCGGGCACGGCGCTGCGCTCGCTGCGGGTGGTGAAGTACCGGGGCGGCGAGCACTCGGCCAACGAGCTGCCCTTCACCATCACGCGCGCGGGCATCGAGGTGTCGTCGAGCTCGAGCGCCGAGCTCGACGTGCCCGCGCCGAGCGAGCGCGTCTCGTCGGGCGTCGAGCGGCTCGACACCATGCTCCAGGGCGGCTACTTCCGCGGCAGCACCACGCTCATCTCGGGCGCGCCCGGCACCGCGAAGACGACCCTCGCGGCGGCCTTCGCGGCGGCGAGCTGCGCGCGCGGCGAGCCCACGCTCTACGTGAGCTTCGACGAGGCACCCGGCCAGATCGTGCGCAACGTCGCCTCCGTCGGCATCGACTTCGCGCCCCACGTCGCGGCCGGCGCGCTGCGCCTCTGCGGCCTGCGCACGCGCGCCGCCGACGCGGAGTCCCAGGTGACCCGCGTCCGGGCGCTGATGCGCGAGCACGGGGCCCGGAGCCTGGTCCTCGACCCGCTCTCGGCCCTGATGCAGACGGGCAGCGGGGCCGCCACGGAGTTCATCGCGCTCCACCTGCTCGACCTCGCGCGGGCCTCGGGCATCACCACGGTCGCCACGTCGCTGATCGCCAGCTCGCAGCCGCTCTCGGAGGAGACGCCCCTCGGCGTCTCGACCCTCGCGGACACGTGGATGCACCTCTCGTACGTCGCCCAGGGCGGCGAGCGGAACCGCGCGCTCACCATCATCAAGTCGCGCGGCACCGACCATTCGAACCAGGTGCGCGAGCTCGTGCTGACGAGCGCGGGCGTCACCCTCGCCGACGTGTACACCGCGGGCGGCGAGGTGCTCATGGGCACGCTGCGCTGGGAGCGCGAGAGCGAGGAGCGGCGCGAGAGGGAGTCGGCGCGGCGCCTCGCGGAGCTCAAGGCCCGCGAGGCCGAGCTCGCCGTCGCGGAGACGAGGGCGCGCGTCGAGGTCCTGCTGCGCGAGCAGGCGGTGCGCGAGGCCGAGCTCGAGCGACTCAGGGCCGAGCGGCGCGACGACGCAGAGCGCTCGACGAGCGACGACGCGGGCCTGCGCTCGCGCCGGCGCGCCGACGCGGGCGCGCGGACCGAGGGGAGCTCGGGGGCGGGATGAGCCGACAGTCCTCACGGCCCGAGCGGGAGGTCGCGCCCGGCGTGCTCCGCCTGCGGCTCTACGTGGCCGGCGAGGCGCCGAACTCGACGGCCGCCGTGCGGAACCTCCGCGCGGCCCTCGCGGAGCGGCCCGAGGTGCAGGTCGAGCTCGAGGTCGTCGACCTGATGACCTCGCCCGAGCAGGGGGTGCGCGACGGCGTGCTGGTGACCCCCACGATGATCCGGCTCGCGCCGCCCCCCGAGCGCCGCGTGATCGGCAACCTTCAGAACCGCGGCGCGCTGCTCGCCGCGCTCGGGCTCGAGGCCCTTCACCGTGAGTGACCCCGACGTGTCGAACCGCCGGATCGAGGAGCTCGTGCGCGAGCGGGACGCGCTGCGCCACGAGAACGCCTCGCTCAACGCGGCCTTCAAGAACGCGCGGCAGGCCTTCGACGCGCTGGCCGGGGGCGAGGTCGACGCGGTCGTGCGAGACGCCGGCGCGCCCCCGATCCTCTTGCGGGAGTCGCAGCGGGCGCTGCGCGCGAGCGAGCAGCTCACGCGGGCGATCTTCAACGGCGCGCTCGACGCGATGCTGCTCACCGACGACCGCGGCGTCTACGTCGACGCCAACCCCGCGGCGTGCGAGCTCTTCGGCCTCGCCCGCGAGCGCCTCGTGGGCCGCGGCGCCGCCGAGTTCACGGCGCCCGACGCCGACGGCGCGCCGTGCTGCGCCGGCCGCCCGCCGGGGAGCACGCGCGGGCAGCTCTCGCTCGTGCGCGCCGACGGCGCGCGGCGGTGCGTCGAGTTCTCGACGACGGCGAACATCCGCCCGGGCCTGCACCTCTCGGTGCTGCGCGACGTCACCGAGCGGCGCAGCGCCGAGGCGGCGCTCCAGCGCACCGAGGAGCGGCTGCGCGAGGTGCAGAAGATGGAGGCCATCGGGCGCCTCGCGGGCGGCATCGCGCACGACTTCAACAACATGCTCACGGTCATCCTGAGCTACACGACCTTTCTCCTCGAGGAGGTCAGCCCGCACGACCCGCTGCGCGCCGACCTCGAGGAGGTGCGCCGCGCCGGCGAGCGCGCGGCGGGCCTCACGCGCCAGCTCCTCGCGTTCAGCCGGCGGCAGGTGCTCCAGCCCAGGGTGATCGACCTGCACGGCGTGGTGCTCGGCATGGAGAAGATGCTCCGCCGGGCGCTCGGCGAGGACGTCGAGCTCTTGTTGCTCACGGGCCCGCGGCCCGGCCGCGTGCTGGCCGACCCGGGGCAGATCGAGCAGGTGATCATGAACCTCGCGTTCAACGCCCGCGACGCGATGCCGGGCGGCGGCAGGCTCACGATCGAGACGGGCGACGCGGAGCTCGACGCGCCCGACGCCGCGCAGATGGGCGTGGCGCCGGGCGAGTACGTGGTGGTCTCGGTGGCCGACACCGGGCACGGCATGACCCGCGAGACGCAGGCGCGCATCTTCGAGCCCTTCTTCACCACCAAGGAGAGGGGCCGCGGCACGGGCCTCGGGCTCGCGACGGTGCTCGGCATCGTGCAGCAGTCGGGGGGCAACATCCAGGTCGCCAGCGAGCCGGGCCGGGGCACGGCCTTCACGATCTACCTCCCGCGCACCAGCCGGGCGCCGTCGGCCAACACCTCGCCGCCGCCGAGCATGCGGCCGCTGCGCGGCACCGAGACCGTGCTGCTCGTCGAGGACGAGGAGCAGGTGCGCACCCTCGTGCGCGCGGTGCTGCGGCGCAGCGGGTACCACGTGCTCGAGGCGCAGAACGGCGGCGAGGCGCTCCTCGCGTGCGAGCAGCACCCGCGCCCCATCCACCTGCTGCTCACCGACGTGGTGATGCCGCGCATGAGCGGCCGCCAGCTCGCCGAGCGGCTCGCGGCGATGCAGCCCGCGATGCGCGTGCTCTACATGTCGGGCTACACCGACGACGCGATCCTGCACCACGGCGTGCACGAGGCGGGGGTCGACTACCTCCAGAAGCCCATCACGCCCGACGCGCTCCTGCGCAAGGTGCGCGAGGTGCTCGACGCGCCGTGAGGCAGCTCAGTCCCAGCCGCGAAGCCGCGCCTTCGCGCGCGCCGTCCACGCGCGAAACGCCTCGCGCCGCAGCGTGGTGAGCACCATCACCGCGAGGATCGCCAGGCCCGACGCCGACAGCAGCATGAAGCCCACGCGGTGGTCGCGCAGCCCCGCGTGAACGAGGTTCGCCCCCACGTCGAGCACCAGGAACCCCAGGCCCAGCGCGAGGTACGCGCGGATCTGCATGAGCATCCCCGCGGCCACGCCCGCGAGGCACGCGAGGCCGAAGAGCACCGGGTACGCGCCGTCGCGCGCGTTGCCGACCTGCAATGCGATCTGCGCCGCGGCGGGCGCGTACACGAGCAGCGCGCCGGCCACGCGCAGCGTCACGCGCGCGCCGCGCGGGAGCGTGGCGGCGAAGAGCTGCCCGAGCGCGAGCACGAAGAGCCCCACCGGTCCGAGCCACACCTCGGGGCCGTCGAGCCCCGACGCGAGCGCGAGCAGCAGCACGGCCACGTTGCCCGCCGCCGCGCCGAGCGAGCCGAAGAGCCGCGAGCGCTCGACCCACCCGAGCGCGCCGTAGAGCAGCGCGCTCCCCGCGGCGGCGAGGGCCGTCGTGCCCGTAGCCTCCTGCGGCAAGACGAGCGCGACGGCCACGGGCAACAGGGCCGCGAAGCGCCGCGTCGCCACGGCCACCGGCGCGATGCCCGCGCGCCGCGCCTGCACGGTCACCCCCACGAGCAGAAAGCCCATCACCAGCGCGAAGAGCGCGTCGGCCTCGGGCGGCAGCGAGCGCGCGAGCTCGGACCGCGCGAGCCCGTACACCGCCACGATCGACATCTGCACGAAGTACACGTGCCTCGCCGTCGCCTCGCGCCACGCCGCGTGCCCCGCCACGATCACCCCCACGGCCATCGCCGCCACGCCCGCGGGCACGGCGAGCGAGGGCACGGGCTCCTGCGTCGCGCGCGCCAGCGCCGAGAACACCGCGAGCAGCGCGATCGACCCCGCGAGCCACGCGTCGCGGCCGAAGCGCGCGCCCCCGGCGAGCGCGCGCGACCGTGCGTGCCTCCCGACGGCGTGCGCGCCGAGCGCCACCAGCGACGCGGCGAGCGAGAGCGGCGCGCCA
>JBDHVF010000437.1:0-6890 GCA_039809605.1 Polyangiales bacterium
AGCCACCGTACTGCGCGCTCAACGTGAACGTTCACCCTCGCCTACAGAGGGCGATGGATTTGGCTAAAGGCAAGGCGCCCTCGCGGGAGAGGGGATGGGGGTGAGGCTATGCAGGCTACTCTCGGGCACCCCCTCCCGCGTCCGCGGGAGGGGGACGGGGGGAGGGCCGCGCGTGGTACACACGACGCCGCCCATGGACGACGTCATCACACGCCCCGCGCTCGCGCAGTCGGCGCTGCTCCGCGAGGGGGCGCTCTCGGTCGAGGCGCTCACCCGCGCGTGCCTCGAGCGCATCGAGCGGCTCGACCCGCGCTTTCACGCCTTCGTGCAGTACGAGCCCGAGCGCGCCCTCGACGCCGCGAGGGCCCTCGACCGCGCCCGCACGAAGGACCGCGGCGCCGCGAGAGGCCCGCTGTGGGGGCTCGTCACGGCCATGAAGGACATCCACCTCACGCGGGGGATGTTCGCGCGCCTCGGGTCGCGCGCGTTCAGGCACCTGTGGTCGCCCGTCGACGACCTGAGCAGCGCCGCGGTGCGACGCGCGGGCATGGTGATCGCGGGCAAGCTCGCCACGTCGGAGCTCGCGATCCTGCCGGTGATCGACACCGACCTGCGACCGCCCACGCGCAACCCCTGGGACCCGTCGCGCTACTCCGGCGGCTCGTCGGGCGGGTCGTCGGCGGCCATCGCCGCGGGGATGTTCCCCATCGCGGTGGCGAGCGACGGGGCGGGGTCGATCCGCATCCCGGCGGCGTTCTGCGGGCTCGTGGGGCACAAGCCCACGCGCGGCCTCGTGCCCAACCCCTTCGCGCGCTTCGAAGCCCTGGGGCTCTCGGTGATCGGCCCCCACGCGCGCACCGTCGACGACGCGGCCGCGCTCATCGACGTGCTCCGCGACGCGCCCGAGGGGGCCTCGATGCGCCGCGCGATCGAGCGCCCGCCCGCGCGCATGCGCGTGCGCTTCACCACGAAGAGCCCCGTGGTCGCGTGCGACGCCCGCGTCGCCGCCGCCGTCGAGCGCGCCGCGCGCACGCTCGAGGCCATGGGCCACGAGGTCGAAGCGGGCGGCGCGTTCGAAGGCACCGTCGAGGAGTTCCTCCCGATGTTCCGCTACCTGGCGCGGGGGATGTTCGTGCCCTTCGAGTCGGCGCTGCAGCCCACCACGCGGTGGCTGCGCGAGGGCGGCCGGGGCGTGCGCTTCGAAGACGCGATGGCGCGGCGCGAGCTCTTTCGCGAGCGCGTCGACCGCTGGTTCGGCGACGCCGACCTCCAGGTCACGCCCACCGTCGCCCTGCCGCCGCCCCGCGTGGGCGCGTGGAACGGCACCTCCCCCGAGGCGTTCATCCACGGCGCGGCGCCGCTCGGGGCCTTCACCGCGGTGTTCAACGCGAGCGGCAACCCCGCGACCTCGGTGCCCGTGTGGCCCGAGCCCGAGGGGCTGCCCGTGGGCGTTCAGCTCGTCGCGAGGCGCGGCGACGACGTGCGCGCGCTCGCCACGGCCCGCGCGCTGCTCGACGCGCTCGGCACGCCCGTCACGCCGCTCGCGCCGACGGCGAGGTAGTCACCACGCGGGGCGGCCTCGCTTCGTCACGCGGCCCGTGCGCAGCCGCTCGATCTCGTCGCGCACCTCGGCGATCTCGCCCTCGAGCTCCCACTTGCGGGTGCGCAGCATGGCGTAGCCGCCGAGGCTGACGACGGTCGCGCTCATCGAGCCCCAGATCCCCGGGTACGGACCCATGATGAAGCACGCCCAGCCGGCGGCCGTGAGCGCGTAGAAGAACCTGCGGTAGAGCGCCGTGCGGCGCTCGTAGTCGCCGCGCGTGTGTTCGAGGCGCTCGGCCCAGGCTTCGTAGCGCGCGACGCGCTCGGTGACGTCCTCGGTGGGTGCGGTGGGCTGTGACATCGCCGACGCGGCGACAATGGACACCCGACGACGCACGGGTCAAGCGCACTCGGCCGTTGAGCCGCGGCCGCGGAGTCTGCGACACTTTCCGCGCATGAACGCAGCGAACGCGGAGCGCGGGCGGAGGCTGAGCCTGTCGCTCGACCTCGACAACCAGTGGTCGTACATGAAGACCCACGGAGACGCCGGGTGGGAGGCGTTCCCCTCGTACCTCGACGCGGTGGTCGAGCGCGTACTGCCGCGCCTCGCGCGCCACGGCCTGCGCATCACGGTCTTCGTCGTCGGCCAGGACGCCGCCCTCGCGAAGAACCACGCCGCCCTCCGGGCCATCGCCGACGCGGGCCACGAGGTCGGCAACCACTCGTTTCACCACGAGCCGTGGCTGCACGAGCGCTCGCGCGACGAGGTCTCCGACGAGCTCGCGCGCGCCGAGGACGCCATCGCCGACGCCACGGGCCGCCGCCCGCGGGGCTTTCGGGGCCCCGGCTTCTCGCTCGGGCCCGACGTGCTGCGCACGCTCGTCGAGCGGGGCTACCTCTACGACTGCTCGACCTTCCCGACCTTCCTCGGGCCCCTCGCGCGGCTCTACTACTTCCGGCAGACGAGGGGCCTCTCCGACGACGAGCGCCACAAGCGCCGAAACCTCTTCGGCAACCTCTCCGACGGCCTGCGCCCCATCGACCCCTACCTCTGGGACGTCGACGGCCGCGCCCTGCTCGAGATCCCCGTGACCACCATGCCCGTCGCGCGCGCGCCCATCCACATGAGCTACCTGCTCTACCTCGTGGGCAAGAGCGAGGCGCTCGCGCGCGCGTACCTCCGCGCCACCATCGCCTCGCTCGCGGCCGCGGGCGTCGAGCCGTCGTTCCTCCTGCACCCGCTCGATTTCGTGAGCGGCGACGTGGTGCGCGAGCTGGCGTTCTTCCCCGGCATGGGCCTCCCGACCGAGCGCAAGCTCGCGTGGTTCGACGAGGTGATCGACGCGCTGCGAGGGCGCTTCGCCCTCGTCGACATGGAGACCCACGCGGGCGCCATCCTCGCGCGCGGGGCCTCGACGCTGCGCCGCGTGCGCGCGGGCGAGGGATGACGGCGATGCGAGACGCACGTCACCCGCTGCGCTTCGCCGTCGTGGGCGCCGGCATGCTCGGCCTGACGCTCGCGTACCGCCTCGCGCGCGAGGGCCACCGCGTCGAGCTCTTCGAAGCGGCGCCCCAGGCCGGCGGGCTCGTCTGCGCGCAGGACTTCGGCGAGTTCGTCTGGGACCGCTTCTACCACGTCATCCTCCCGCAGGACCGCCACCTCGTCGCGCTCCTCGGCGACCTGGGGCTCGCGGACGACCTCCGATGGTCGCGCGCGGGCACGGGCTACCACGCGGGCGGGCGCATGCACGACATGAACGGCGTGGCCGACTACCTGCGCTTCCCGCTGCTGTCGGCGGTCGACAAGGCGCGCCTCGGCGCGGCCGTCGCGTACGCCACGCGCGTGGCCGACCCGTGGCCCCTCTACGACGTGACGGCCGAGGCGTGGCTCACGCGCCTCTGCGGCCGCCGCGGCTACGAGCGCTTCTGGCGCCCGCTCCTGCGCGCGAAGTTCGGCGCCTACCACGACCGCGTGGCGGCGGTGTTCATCTGGGCGACGCTCACGCGCCTCGCGGGCGCCCGCGGCGGCGCCGGCCACGCAGACTCCCTCGGCTACGTGCGCGGCGGCTACGCGCGCGTCGTCGCCGCGATGCTTTCGAAGCTCGAAGCGCTCGGCGCGGGGGTGCACCTCGGCGCGCCCGTGACGGCGGCGAGGCCCGTCGACGGCGCGCGCTGCGAGCTCGAGTGGCGCGCGGGAGAGAGCACCGAGCGTCGCGCGTTCGACCGGGTGCTCTTCACGGGCCCGGCCCGCGCGGCGCGCGCGGTGGCGTCGCCCGAGCTCCTTCCCTCGGTCGAGCGCTACGAGCGCGAGAACCCCACGGGCTCGGCGTACCTGGGCGTGGTGTGCGCGGGCGTGGTGCTGCGCAGACCGCTGACGCCCTACTACGTGCTCAACCTCGGCGACGAGTCGACCGAGCTCACGGGCGTGATCGAGATGACCAACGTGGTCTCGCGCGACGAGACCGCGGGCCGAACGCTCGTGTACCTGCCGCGGTACATGGACAGCGACGACCCGCGCTTCGGCGACCCCGACGAGGCGTGGCGCGCGTCGACGATCGACCGGGGCCTCGCGCGGCTCTTCCCGGGCCTCGACGCGGGCGACGTGGTGCGCGTCGTGGTGAGCCGCGCGCGCTACGTGCAGCCCCTGCCCCTGGCGGGCGTCAGGCCCCGCCCCGACCGCGCGCTGCCCGCGTGGGACGAGCCCTTCCACGTGGTGAACACGGCCCTGCTCCAGTGCGCGACGCTCAACAACAACGAGGTCGTCGCGCTCGCCGACGCGCTCGTGGTCAGGAACCTCCCGCTGCTGCGCCGAGCTTCGTGAGCGCGAGGCGGCGCAGGAGCCCGAGGTGCCCGCGGATGACCCTGGCGGTCTTCATCTTCGACTGCCCGAAGAGCCGCGACTCGAGCGTGGCCGGGAGCTCGACGACGCGCGCGCCCTGCATGCCCGCGCGCAGGAGCATCTCGGCGACGCCGAGGAAGTCGTCGTGCTCGAGCTCCATGGGCGCGAACACCGAGCGGCGGTAGACGCGGCAGCAGCTCGTGAACGTGTGGAGGGGCGCGTCGACGAGCTGACGGTAGGCGCGCGAGAGCGTGCGGGAGAGGAAGAGCCGCCACTCGGGCACGTTGAGCGTGCGTCCCTCGGGGTGGTAGGGCGAGGCGGTCACGAGGTCGGCGTCGCGCGCGAGGGGGATCATGCGCTCGAGGATGTCGGGGTCGTACGAGCAGTCGCAGTCGATCGAGCACACGAGCTCGCTCGGCGCCGCGCGCAGGCCCGTCATGATGGCCGCCGCGATGCCGCGGTTCGTGCCGTGCTCGATGAGCGTGAAGTCGCCGACGCCCGCGAAGCGCTCGCGCACGCGCTCGACGGTGCGGTCGGTGCTGCCGTCGTCGACGACGGTGATGAAGATGCGGTAGCGGTCGGCGAGCCTGCGGCGCAGGCGCATGAGCGTGCCGCGCAGAAAGGCGACGTTGGGCTCCTCGTTGAAGACGGGCACGACGACGGTCACGTCGGTGACGCCTTCGAAGGGCGATGGGACGCGCGGGAGCGCGGCGTCGAGGGCGTAGGGCCGCGGCGAGGCGCGCTCGACGCGGGCGAGGCGGTCGAGCGGGAGCCCGAGGTGCTCGGCGATCGAGTGGAAGCGGTAGCGCGCGAGGTACTCCTCGAGCACCCACGAGGTCTTGGCGAGGCCGCGGTAGTGGCGCAGGTCGGTGAGCCACGGCACGCCGTCGAAGCGCGGCTGGTCGCGGTCGAGCTCCCAGGGCATGAAGTAGAAGACGAGGGGCGCCGGCTCGCGCGCGTCCCACCGCGCGACGAGGCGCTTGAGCAGCGTGTGCGGGAGCTGCCGCACGTAGTTGCCGCCCGCGATGGCCACGCGCGCGCCGCCCACGCTCGCCGTCGAGATGGGGAACTCCCAGAGGGGCAGCGCCCGCGGCCCGACGCGGTGCTCGGCGGCGCGCACGAGCTCGGGCCGGTGGGCGAAGCGCCGGAGCACCGGGTTGACGCTGGAGTCGTAGCGGTAGCCCTCCTCGGCGAGCACGCCGAGGGCCCAGAGGTCACGCGGTTCGAGCCAGTGCGACGCGCGGTAGCCGTGGACGCGGTTGGCCCCCTGCGACTCGAGCAGCTCGCGCGCGAGGCGCAGGTCGTTGCGAAACGAGTCGGCCGTGGCCCTCGCCGAGCGCCTCGGGGAGTAGCCCGCGGAGGCGATCTCGTGCCCGCCCGCGGCGATGCGCGGCACGAGCGAGGGGCAGCGCTCGGCCGTCCACCCCGAGAGGAAGTACGTCGCGTGGACGCGGTGGCGTTCGAAGAACTCGAGGGTCTGGTCGACCGTGCGCTCGACGCGCGATTCGAAGAGGTCCCACTGCTTGTAGCGGACCTGCGCGGCGAGGTCGTGGCTCTGGAAGTAGTCCTCGACGGAGACCGTGAGCACGTGCCGCCGGTCGCTCACGCCGCGCCCCCCATGCGACCGAGGCGCCCGACGCGACGCGCGGCGAGGCGCGCGCACCCGAGGCCGATGAGGGCCTCCCACGCGGTGGTGGCCACGCCCCACGCGGCCGTGGCGGCGGCGACGGCCGCGAGGCGCTCGGCGCGGTCGTGGCCCGGCGCGTAGTCCGCGAGCAGGAGGGAGGCCACCGCGTCGCGCGTGCCGAAGCCCTGCGGGGTGAGGGGCAGCGTGAGCGCCACCATGAGCAGCGGGACGCACCGCAGCGCGGCGGCGAAGGGCACGCGCACTTCGAAGAGCCCGAACGAGGCCCACGTGCCGAGGAACATCACCAGCATGTGGGGCAGCCGCGCGGCGAGCGCCACGAGGTGCCCCGCGACGCCCGCTTCGAAGAGCGGCGCGAGCAGGGCGCGGCGCGCGAGGGCCGGCGGGCTCCACGCGAGGAGCGCGAGGTACGAGACGCCCGCGCCGAGCGGGAGCGCGAGCCACCCGAGGGGCTGACCCGACCACGCGAGCGCGAGGCAGCCCGCGCCGAGGAGGCATCCGCCCCACGAGGCGTAGCCCACGAGCGTGGCGCCCGCGACGCGCCAGAGGGGCAGCGCGCAGCCGCGCGAGAGGAGCCAGGTGAGGGCGGCCTGCCCGACGTGGTGGTTCACCAGCGAGGGCAGGTACGACGCGCCGCGGAACGTGACGAAATCGCGAAACGCCACCGGGCCCACGAGCCTGCGGTAGAGGGGCACCGTGGCGACGCCGTCGGCGACGAGGAGCGAGGCGCTGAAGGCCATGGAGACGGCCGCGAGGCGCAGGGCGCCGACGCCCCGCAGCGCGCGCGCGAAGGCCGCGAGGTCGGCGCGCGCGAGCGCGGCGGCCACGAGCGCGAGGGCGAGCGCGAAGGGCAGCGCCACGCGC
>JBDHVF010000438.1:0-6880 GCA_039809605.1 Polyangiales bacterium
CCGCCCGCGCGCCTCGCTCACCCCGGCGACCCCGACCGAGGGCCCACGCCTCCCGCGCCGCCTGCACGCGAGTCGCGTCAGGTCATGCGCGCCCGCGTGCGTCGCGAGGCGTACGACGCCGCCAACCGCGCGAAGGCCGGCTCACCCCGCCGCGAGCGTCGCGCGCACGGCGCGCTGATCGCCCGCTTCGGCTACGCGCTCGCGGTCGAGCACGTCCGCCGCCTCCGTCGCGAGACGGTCGGGGGGCCGACGTGAGCGCCCGCGGCTGTGCATCGTGCGACGCGCTCGCGCGGCTCGTCGCGGCCGACGGCGTCACGCGGCCTTGCGAGGCGTGCGGCGTCGACGTGGCGCGCATGCCCGACGGTCGACTCCGTTCGCGCGTCCGCGCCGAGCGAGAGCTCGACCTCCTCGGGCGCTGGCTCCCGGCGATCGAGGGCACGGCGATCCCGCTGCCGACGGGCGACCAGTTCGACACCTACGGCATGGTCGACCGCGGGCGCCCTGACGGCGTCGACGAGCGGTCGCACGAGATGTACCGCGCCGCCCGCGCGCTGCGGCTACTCGACGCAGTCGCCGCCGCTTCGCCCGAGGGCCCGCTGCACGTGCTCGTCCTCGCGTACGCGTTCGTGGTCTGCGGCCCCGGCACCCGCGCTCACTACAACGGCGCGCGCATCAAGGTCGACCCGGAGACGGGCGTCGCCGACAACGACGAGACCGACGCGGCCTCGGGCGACGGCTTCGCGCGCCGCGTCGGCATGATGTTCGCCGAGCCCGTGACGCTCGCCGCGTGGTTCGACGGCTCGCCCGCGCAGACGAAGGCCGCCGCGGTGGTGTACGGCACGCGCCTGCTCGAAGACGCCGTCGCCGCGATCGAGGAGCTGCCGCCCGACGCGCGCCTCGCCGACCACGACCGTCGCCGCGTCAACCTCCCGAAGCTCCGCGCGATCCTGTCGCGCCTCGAGCGCGACCTGAACGAGCGCCTCGCGGCGTTCACCTCGACGCGCGCCGTTCGTTCGACGGAGAAGCGCGCGGGGAGGGCCGCGTGATGGTGCCCGCGAACGACAACGCGGCGCCCGCACCCGCGAACGACAACGCGGCGCCCGCGGGCGACCGCGTGGCCCTCGCCGCGCGGCTCTCGGAGCGTGAGGCGCTGCGCATGATCGAGCGCGCCGCGCGCCCCGACGCGCCGCGCGAGCCGCTCGACCTCGACCGCGCGATCGCCCGCGAGGTCGAGCTCGCGCTCTACCCGCGCACGCCGACGCTCGCGCCGCCGCCGATGCCCGCCCCCGCGGCGCCCGCCGTCGAGCGACCGACGATCCCGTCGCCGCCGCCGATTACGTGTCGCTGCGGTCGCGAGCTCGACGCGCGCTCGACCACGCGTTGCGCCGAGTGCTCCGCGCAGCACGCAGACGCGCAGCGCCGTCGCGTCGCCGCGCGCATGGAGCGCGGCCAGTGTCAGTCGTGCGAGGAGCCCGCGACGTGCGGCCGGTACTGCCGCTCGCATGCGTTCGCCGAGGTCGCCCGCCGCCGCGCGGGGGACGCTCGTCTCGGCCCCGCGCTCGAAGCGCAGTGGGAGGCGCAGCGCGGCCGGTGTGCGTACACGGGCGAGCCGCTCACGTTCGGCCCGAGCGGCAACGCGTCGATCGACCATCGCGTGCCCGTGTCGCGCGGCGGATCGAACCGCCCCGACAACCTGCAATGGGTCTCGGCGCGCGTGAACCGGATGAAGACGGACCTCACGCACGCGGAGTTCCTCGCCATGTGCGCGCTCGTGCTCGCGCGGGCCCACGCGCCCGAGCTTGCGACGCTCCCGCAGCCGAGGGTCGCGTGAGCCCCGTCGCCACGACGCCCGAGCCCGTCGACCGGCTCGCGCCCGCCGAGGGTGGCCGGTGCGACGCGTGCGGCTCTCTCGGCGTGCACAACTGCATCCCGTGCCTCGCCGCGGGCGAGGTGGACTGTGAGTCGTGCCGCGGTCGGTCGGTCGTCGCGTGCCTCGTCTGCGGCGGCAGCCTGGATCGCGCCGCGTTCCGCCGGTGGTGCGAGCGCGCGATGGACGCGCTCATGCCCGCCGACGTGCGCGCCGCCGTCGATGGCGTCTCGCGTCTCCAGACGGGCGCCGAGCCCGTGGAGCACCGCAACGGCGGCGGCGTCTACCGAGTCTCGACGGCGCGAGGGCGCGGCGGATCGCTCGCCGGCGCGGGCTTCACGCGCCTCGGCACGCGCCCCGGCTCGATGCTGGATCACTGGTTCTGGCAGGCCCCTCGCGATGCCTGGTGGTGCGAACTCGCACGCCAGCAGCTCGCCGACGCGACGCCCGCGGAGGCGTCCTCGTGAGCGCGCGCTACGTCGTTCCGTGGGCGTCCGTCGTCGCGCAGGCGCTCGCATCCCGCGCCGGCCGACGCCGCGCGAAGCGGCTGCGCGTCGTCGACCTGTTCTGCGGCGCCGGCGGCGCGTCGTGGGGCGCGACGCTCGCGGGGCTCGAGGTCGTGGCCGCTGTCAACCACGACCCGCTCGCGATTCGCGCGCACGCCCGCGCGATCCCGTGGGCGGCACACCTGTGCGAAGACCTCGAGCGGCTGTCGCCGATGGCCGTGCCGTCGCACGACGTCCTGTGGGCGTCGCCCGAGTGCACCGGGCACACGCGCGCCCGTGGCGGCGAGCGAGAGCACCACGAAGCCACGCGCTCGACCGCGTTCTGTCCGGTGCGCGTCGCAGACCTGCACCGCCCGCGCGTCGCGATCGTCGAGAACGTGCCCGACTTCGAGCGGTGGGAGCTCATCGAGGGCTGGCTCGCGCTCTGGCGCTGCATGGGCTACCGCAAGCAGGTCGTGCGGCTCAACGCCGCCGACCTCGGCGTGCCGCAGGCGCGGGTGCGGACGTTCTTCGTGTTCACGTGTGAGCGCCGCGTTTGCGTCGCGCCCGACCTGACGCCGCCGCGTCTCGCGCATGAGCCCGTGCGCTCCGTGCTCGACCTCGACACGACACGCGGGCGCTGGTCGCGCTGGCGCGAAGACTACGTGCCCGAGTCCGTCGCGCGCATCGCCGACGCCGTCGCGCACCAGGGGCCCGCGTGCCTCGTGCCCTACTACGGCAGCGAGTCGTCGCACCGCGGCTGGTCGCTCGACCGCCCCTGCGGGACGCTCACGCGCCGCGATCGGTACTGCCTCGTGATCGGCGAGCACGCGCGCGTGTTCACCGTCGATGAGACGAAGGCCGTCGGCGGCTTCCCCGCCGACTACCCGCTCGAGGGGTCGAAGAACCAACAGAAGGCCGCCGTGGGGGCGAGCGTGGTGCCCGCGTGCGCGCAGTGGCTTTGCGAACGCGTCGCGGAGGTGTGCTGATGGAGAGCTCGCGGATCGAGTGGTGCGACGACACCTTCAACGGCTGGATCGGCTGTCAGAAGGTCTCGCGCGCGTGCAAGCACTGCTACGCCGAGGTGTCGGCGCCGGCGCGCGTGAGCCGCGCGAAGGGCCTCGAGCTGTGGGGCCCGCCCGCGACGTCGACGCGCCAACGCACGAGCGCGGACTACTGGCGCGAGCCGCTGCGATGGAACCGTCTCGCGGCCGACGCGGGGCGCCCGCGGCTCGTGTTCGCGCAGTCGCTCGCCGATACGTTCGAGGATCACCCCGACGTCGTGGCGTGGCGCGCGGAGCTGCTCGAGCTCGCCGAGCGCACCGAGCACCTCGTGTGGCTCATGCTCACGAAGCGGACCAAGAACGTGCGTGCGATGGTCCCGCGCGCGTGGCTCGCGCCGGGCGCGTGGCCGCGCAACGTCGTGGTGGGCGCGACGGTCGAAGACCAGGCGACCGCCGACGTGCGCATCCCCGAGCTCGTCGCGATCCCCGGCCATCACTTCCTCTCCATGGAGCCGCTTGCGGAGTGCGTGGACCTCGCGCCGTGGCTCCCGTCGCCGGCGCTGCGCGCCGAGCGCGACGCGGCACATGCGCGCTGCGACGCGGCGTACTGGCGCTTCACGCGCGAGCGCAACGCGCCGCCGCCGAGCGTCGCCGCGCGCGAGGCGTACGTGCGTCGCGCCGAGCTCGACGCCGTGCTGCGCGGCTCGCTCTCGTGGGTGATCGTCGGCGGGGAGTCGGGCCCGCAAGCCGAGCTCTTCGACGTCACGTGTGCGCGTGACGCAGTGGCGCAGTGCCTCGCGGCGGGCGTCGCCCCGTTCGTCAAGCAGATGGGGGCGCGCCCCGACGTGACCGACGACGTCGGCCCGTGGACGCGCACACGCGTCGAGAAGGGGCGCAGGTTCGCGTGCCTCAACAGCCACAAGGGCGACGACCCCCACGAGTGGCCCGAGGCGCTGCGCGTGCGGCGGTTCCCCGCGTGGAGCGGCCGATGAGCGATCGCGTCACGCCCCGCCCCGCGCTCGTCGCTGCGCTGCTCGCGCCGGCGCACTACACCGCGATCGCCCGCGCCCCGTCGCCGGGCGCGTCGCTCGCGTGCACGCGCTGGCGCGCCGTCGTGACGGCGCTCGCCGGCGTCGCGTCGCTCGTGGGCGTCGAGCTCGCGGGGCGCGCGCAGTTCGGCGGGCGCGACGGAGACGCGGCCCGCGAGTGCGCGCGGGCCCTGCTCGCGGCGCTGCCCGAGGTGCGGCGCTGTCTCGAGGGCGACCCCGAGCGCGCCGCCGCCGCGGAGGCGCTCGCTGCGCTTGCGCTGCGCGAGCTCGATGCGATCGGAGGTGTCCCGTGCGCGAGTTGATCGAACTCGCCGCCGCGCTTGCGTCGCCGCCCGCGCTCGGGCTGGCGTTCATTCTGCTCGCGCCCGTCGCGCTCGGACGCATCGCGGCCTCGCTCGGCGACGCGGCGACGCCGGCCGTCGTGCGTGAGAACCCGGCCGCGGCGATGCTGCTCGTGACGATCCTTCTGGGCATGCTCGCGGTGTTGCTCCACGACGACGATGACGACGAGCCGCCGATGGCGCCTTGCGGCGTGGTCTCGCCCGCCTGGGCGGTGCGCACGGAAGGATAGGCGGAATGCCCCCGCGGAACGCCCATTCTTCTATGAGGGCGACGACGATGACCGCCTCGACGCGATGGACCGTTCGCCGCGCCGCGACGCGCCTCCGCGTGACCGAGCGCACGGTGCGGACCTACTGCGCCGAGGGCGTGCTCTCGGCCGAGCGCGTCGACGGCGGCGCGTACAGCATCGCGCCCGCGTCCGTCGAGCGGCTCGCCGCCGCGCGCGAGTTCACCACCGCGTCGCTCGCGCGCGTGCTGCGGCTGCACCGCGACACCGTCGCCGAGATGGTCGACGACGGGCGCTTGCGGTGCGAGCGATCCGCGGGCGGCACCGTGCGGCGCGGTCGCGCGTTCATCCCGCGCGACTCCGTCGCCCGCATGCTCGGGCCCGAGGCCGCCCTCGCGCTCGCGCACGCCCTCGCCGCCGAGCGGGCCGCGAACGACGACGGCGACGCCCTCGACGACACGGCCGCCGCGTAGCCGCGAGCCCCCAGGACTGCCCGCGCACCCAAGGGCAAGACCTCACGCCGACCGCCAGTGCATCACGGGTCGCCGGCAGTCCTGAGCGCTCGCGTCGTGCGCGCTCGACGCGCGCACTCGCCCACCACACCCCACCGAAAGGCTCCCCGTGTCGCTCCCGCTGCCCCGTCAGTTCACCGGCTCACTCTCGCGCCCTCGTGAGGGAGAGAGCACGCCCGTGTTCTCCACGCGCGCTCTGTCGCCCATCGGGCGCACGGTGCCCGCGCCCCCCATCGCCCCGCGCCGCGTCACGACCGAGAGCGGCTCCGTGGTCGAGCTCTCGCAGCGCATCGAGCGCGTGAGCGCCGACGGCGGGACCGTCGAGGTGATCGAGACCGAGCTCACCGTCGAGACCTTCGACGTGATCGAGGTCGAGGGCTGACCGTGCCGATGCGCGACCCCGACGACGACGAGGACGTCGACGACGGCGACGACGACTGCGAGTGCCCGCCGCCCGAGCGCGAGTCGCTCGCGCGCGCGTTCGTCGTCGCGCTCGTCGCCGCGTGCGCCGCGGAACTCGCCGCCGCCGTGGTGCTGCTCGCCCGCCGCGCGTTGCGTTGGCTCGAGAAGCGCCTCGCGGTGCCCGAGCCGCCGCCCCCCGAGACCCCCAAGCCCCGAAAGCGCACCAAGCCCCGATGAAGCGAACGACGTCCGCGCCCGCCGCGCTGCCGCCTCGGCAGGCCGCGCGGGTGCTCCGCACGCGCGCCGAGGTCGACGAGACCGAGCGCGTGCTCGAGCGAATGGCCCTCGAGTTCTCGAAGCGCGAGCGCGCCGAGGCCGGGTTCCTGATCCGCGCGCGTGGCTACGCGCTCGTGCATCGCCCCGGCTACCTCGCCCCGCGCCGCGTCTCGTCGCTGCGCGAATGGGACGAGCTCACGGGTTCGAGCGCCGACTGACCCGCGCGTGGCGCCGCGATGGACCTGTACCTGACGGGGTCGCTCCACGGCAACCACCGCACGCGCCGCGCGCTCGTCGCCGCAGGCGTCGACCGGTGGGTCGCGCCCTTCGCGCCGCTGCGCGCCGGCTCCCCGTGCGACGTCGCGATGTACGCGTACGCGCTCGGCGCGGGCGGGTGCATGCTCGACGCGTCGGGCGCGCTCGACACCGCGGCTCTCGACGCTTACGCCGCGCGGTGCCGCGCCGACGCCCCGCGGCTCGTCGCGTACACCGCACCGACGCCCGCCGCCCTCGACGCGATGGAGCGCGCGGGGCTCGCGCCAGCGCCCTTGTTCCGCCCCGGCGATGACCTCGGCTGGCTCGCCGAGCTGCGCGACCGCGCGGCGCTCGTCGTGCTCGCCCCGTCAGCGCTCGTGCGGCGCCGCCGCGAGGCGTCGGCGTGGCTCGACGCGTGCTGGCGCGTGCTCGCCGCCCGCCGCGGCGCCGCCGTGCACGGGG
>JBDHVF010000439.1:0-6871 GCA_039809605.1 Polyangiales bacterium
GAGACCGCGAGCGTTGCGGTGATCTCGCGTGAGCACAGGCGTGGTGCATCGATGCGCGATGCGTGTCGACGGTCGCGGCGTTCGACGGCGACGCACCACGCCCGCGCCATGCGTGATGGACATCCCCCATCCTTGCGCCCCGGAGGGGCCGCATCCCTGCACAGCCCGGCGGCTCGACGCCGGGTTTGAGCAACCCCCACGTCCGCATCCCACGCGCGGATGCGCGATCTCCCACGCCCGCATCACCCGCGCGGATGCGCGATCCCCCACGCCCACATCCCACGCGCGGATGCGCGATCCCGACGCCCACATCACCCGCGCGGATGCGCGATCCCCCACGCCCACATCCCACGCGCGGATGCGCGATCCCGATGCCCGCATTCCACGCGCGGATGCGCGATCCCCCACGCCTGCATCACCCGCGCGCCTCCATCCGCTCGCGGTGCGTGAGCATCCACGCGCGGCCCGCCATGCGCCCCACGCCGCGGATCACCGTGACCACCTCCGCCGGGCGCCCTCCGCGCGCGATGGTCTCGCGCTGAGCGCGCTCGTACTCGGCGCGCGAGAGCACCTCGTCGCGGCGCAGCCCCGTGTCGCCCGGGTCACGCACGCGCCGCCACGCGAGCATCGCGCGGGCGACGAGCTCCCAGTGCACGCGAGAGAGCGCGTGGCCTCCCCACGCCGCGTGGTGCTCGAACTCGCCCACGAGGCGTTCGGCCACCCACGCCTCGCCCATGATGCGCAGCCGCTGACGCAGGCTCTCGGTCCCCTCGATCAGCGCGTCGCCACGGCACACGACGTCGCCCACGCGCCGGAAGGTCCGCTGTCGAGCGCGAAGCCGCCACGTGCGCCCCCCGGCGCCCGCCACCGTGATGAGTCCACCGCCCGCCTCGGTCACCACGCCATCGCACGGCGAGAGGCGCTCGCCGCCGCGCGCGACGTCGAGGAGCGCGCGCACCGACCACACGCTCCGGTCGTAGCCCCACTGCCCGGGCATGCGCGCCATGAGGCTCGCGACGGCCCACGCCGCGCGCAGGCCCACGTACGCGCCCACGCGCACGAGCGTGCCGTCGTCGGGGTCGCGCCCGTAGCACGCCGCGCACACGCCCTCGGGCTCGCGGCACGTCGTCGCCGCGCGGATCGTCACCTCGCTCACGTCGAGCCACGCCCCGCGGTGCTCGGGGCCCACCGCGTCGCCGATGGAGGCGACCGGCTCGGCGTCGCCGTTCACGAGGTCGCGCGCCAGCGTGCGGCCCTCGGCGCGCTCGTAGAGCGGGGCGCGCAAGGCGTCGCGCTCGTCCGGGTCGGTCAGCGTCACGCCCTCGGCCGCTCCGCAGTCGCGCGAGACCACGCGCAGGTCGCCGAGCGCCACGCACAGCTCTTCGAAGAGCTCGCCGATCTCGCGAAAGCGCGCGCGCTCGCCGAGCTCGAAGGCCCTGCGCCCCGTCGCGTAGACGAACACCTCGTGCGCGTCGAGGCCCTCGCCGAAGCTGTGAGCCACGGGCCGCTCGACGACCTCGCCCGTGGGCTTCGCCACGAGGCCCACCATGCCGCAGAGCCGGCGTTGCGTGGTCGACCGCCCTCGCTCCGCCTGCGCGTACGCGTCGAGCAGGCCGCCGCGCCCCTCGTCGCACGCCGCGCTCGCGACGCGCTCGGCCGCGTACGACCACCCGTCGACGATCTTGTTGTAGCGCTCGCCGTCGGTGATCTGCCCCTCCTGGTACTGATCGGTGACCGCGCGCTCGAAGCGCAGGGCCTCGTCGACCGCGTCGCGCTTCACGGCCGGGGCGCGCAGGTCGTCCGCGCACCACGACGCGCCCGAGCGCGAGAGCCACGCGTCGCCCAGGCGTTCGAGCGCGTGGGAGCACCGCGCCGCGACCTCGACGTGGTGCGCCCGCGCGGCCTCGCGCAGCCAGCGGTACACGAGGGCCCAGGTCCACGGCGCGTCGAGCGCCTCGTCGCGCACGCACCGCGGCAGCAGCGACGACGCCAGCAGCCGGCCCACGGTGCCCACGCGCCCCGCGGCCCGCGCGGCGCCGCCGAGCGGGAGCTCGTCGCGCCAGTACGCCTCCCACAGCCGCGCGTCGTCGCGGAACGCACGCACGGCTCCCCCCGCCGCCTCACGCGTGCCGAGGTGCAGGCCCATGAGGGACGCGCGCGAGGGCATCACCCACGCCGCGGCGCCCGCGTCGAAGACCTCACGAAACCGCTCGACCGCGCGAGACCTCGCCGATCTGCCCATGGCGCTCGTACCTGCCACGAAGGCGCCCCGGAATCGACCGCTTCGCCGCTTCCCCTGGCGGCGCGGTTCGGGGTACGAATGCGGCCGTTCCCGTGGGCCGCAACCTCAGCGCGTGTGTCTTCGGCCGCTCGTTCACCTTCGGCTCCGTCAAGGAGGTGATGAACAAGGCCAACGAGCTCCGCTCCGGCGACGAGCAGGCGGGCCTCGCCGCGTCGAGCGACCGCGAGCGCGTGGCCGCCAAACGCGTGCTCTCGCAGCTCACCCTCGACGACCTCTACGAGAGCCCCAGCGTCCCGTACGAGCGCGACGAGATCACCCGCCTCTGCCACGACGCGTGCGACGCGGGCGCGCGCAGACGGCTTAAAAACAAGTCCCTCGCCGAGGTGCGCGAGTGGATCCTCGACACGCGCACCACGGGCGACGACATCCTCGCGGTCTCTCCCGGCCTCACCCCCGAGATGGTCGCGGGCGTCGCCAAGCTCATGTCGAACATGGACCTCGTGGCCGCCGCGAGGAAGATTCGCGTCGTCGTGCGCTGCAACGACACCCTCGGCCTCGCGGGGCGCATCTCGTCGCGGCTGCAACCCAACCACCCGAGGGACTCGGTCGAGGGCATCCTCGCGGTGGTGCTCGAGGGGCTCTCGTACGGCAACGGCGACGCGGTGATCGGTGTGAACCCGTCGACCGAGACCGCGGAGTCCACCGCCGAGATCCTCACGCGCACCAAGGCCCTGATGACGAAGCTCGGGGTGCCGACGCAGAACTGCGTGCTCTCGCACGTCACCGTGCAGATGCGCGCGATGCAGATGGGGGCGCCGCTCGACCTGTGCTTCCAGTCGATCGCGGGCTCCGAGGGGGCCAACCGGAACTTCGGCGTGAGCGTCGCGGTGCTCGACGAGGCCCTGGCGATGACGCGCGAGCTCGGCACGGCCCAGGGGCCCAACGTGATGTACTTCGAGACGGGCCAGGGCACGGCCCTCTCGGCCAACGCCCACCACGACACCGACCAGCTCACCATGGAGGCCCGCGCCTACGGCTTCGCCCGTCGCTACAAGCCCTTTCTGGTGAACTCGGTGGTGGGCTTCATCGGGCCCGAGTACCTCTACGACGGCAAGCAGATCATCCGCGCGGGGCTCGAAGACCACTTCATGGGCAAGCTCTCGGGCATCTCGATGGGCTGCGACGCGTGCTTCACCAACCACGCCGAGTGCGACCAGAACGACGTCGAGAACCTCGAGATGCTCCTCGCCGCGGCGGGCGTGAACTACCTCATGGGCATCCCCGTGGGCGACGACGTGATGCTCAACTACGAGACCACGTCGTTCCACAACAACGCCGCGCTGCGAGAGATCCACGGGCTGCGCCCGGCGCCCGAGTTCGAAGCGTGGATGGAGCGCGTCGGCCTCTGGAGTCAGGGCGCCCTCACCGAGAAGGCGGGCGATCCCTCGCAGTTCCTCCGTCGCGACGACGTGCGCGAGGTGGTCTTCGGAAGCGCGCGGAGGAGCGCGTGAAGCTCGACGACGCCACGCTCCAGTCGATCGTCGAAGCCGTGGTGCGCCAGCTCGCGGAGGAGGCGCAGCTCGCGCAGCCCGTGACCTTGCCGAAGGCGGGCTGCGGCGGGGCCGAGGGCCACGCGTGCACGGCCGACCCGCGGCCCGTGCATGTGATCGAGCGGCCCGTCTACGAGGCGGTGCTCCCGAGGTTGGTGGCGACGACGCCGTCGCTCATCGCGGTGGGGCGCGCGGGCAACCGCTTTCGCACCGACCTCTACCTCCGCACGCGAGAGGGCCAGGCCGACGCGCGCGACGCGGTGCACAGCGAGGTGCCCGCCGACTGGCCCGCGCGCCACGGCCTCGTCTCGCTCCAGACGCGCTGCCGTGACCGCCACGAGTACCTGCTCTTTCCGAACCACGGACGTCGGCTCGACGAGACCTCGCGCGCGGCCGTCGAGGCGCACGCGAGCACGCGGCCCGACGTACAGGTGATCGTGGGCGACGGGCTCTCTCCCAACGCCATCGTGCAGAACGGCGCGGCGACGCTCGCGGCGCTCAACCGCGCGCTGGCGGCCGCGGGGCTGCGCGCGGGCGTGGGGTTCTACGTGAAGTTCGCGCGCATCGGCGTGGCCGACGAGATCGGCGTGCTCACGGGGGCACGCGCGTCGGTGATCCTGGTGGGCGAGCGTCCGGGCCTCGGCACGGGCGACTCGCTCTCGCTCTACCTCGCGGTGGCGCCGCGGCTCGACCAGGAGAACGCCGAGAAGAACTGCATCTCGAACGTGCGCCCCATCGGGATCAAGCCCGACGAGGCCGCGGCCGAGGCGGTGACCATCTTGAAGCGGGGCTTCGAACGCGGCGTCGGAGGCGTCGCGCTCGGGCTCGGGTGGGGGCGGCAGTGACCGAGCTCAAGCGTCTCGCGCCGAAGATCCTGTCGTGCAGGCGCCTGCCGCACGCCGACCCGAGGCTCTGCGCGGGGCTGGGGTTTTCGAACGGCGCGGGCGGCCGCTCGCTCGCGCTCATCACCTGCGACCAGGACGACGCCCTCTACGCCGCGCTCGACCACGCGACCAAGATGGCCGACGTCGAGGTGATCTACGCGAAGTCGTTCTACGCGGGCAGCGCGCACGCGTCGGGGCCGCTGTCGGGAGAGATCCTCGGGGTGCTCGCGGCCGACGAGCCCGAGAGCATCGAGCAGGGGGTGCGCGCGGTCGAGTTCGCGCTCGAGCACCTGTTCGCGTTCCACGCCGTCGGAGACACGGGCGTCACGGTGTTCCCCGCGGTGATCGGGAGCGTGGGGCGCTACCTCGCGGCGCAGGCCAGGGTCGCGCCGGGCGCGAGCTTCGGGTACTTCATCGCGCCGCCGGTCGAGGCCGTGGTGGGCGTCGACGCGGCGCTCAAGGCCGCGGGCGTGACGCTCCAGAGGTTCTTCGGCCCGCCCACCGAGACCAACTTCGCGGGCGCGTACGTGACGGGCGCGCTCGACGCCGTCGAGGCCGCCGCGAAGGCCTTCACCGACGCCGTGGTCGACGTAGCCTCGCGGCCCCGCGCGTGACGGCGCTCCGGCGAACGCTCACGCCCCTGCACCTCTGGGCCATCGCCGTGGGCATGGTCATCTCGGGCGACTACTTCGGCTGGAACTACGGCCTCGCGCGCGGAGGCCCCGTGGGCATGGGCCTCGCGACGCTGCTGGTGACGGCGCTCTACGCGTGCTTCATCTTCAGCTACACCGAGCTCTCGACGGCCATCCCCCACGCGGGCGGCCCCTTCGCGTTCGCGCGCCGCGCGTTCGGCCCGTGGGGGGCGTACGTGGCGGGCGCCTCGACGCTGCTCGAGTTCCTCTTCGCGCCGCCCGCGATCGCGCGGGCGATCGGGTCGTACGTGCACTTCCGCGTGCCCGCGGCGCCGGTGAACGTCGTGGCCGTGGGAGCGTTCGTGGTGTTCGGGCTCATCAACGCGCTCGGCGTGTCGATCGCGGCGACCTTCGAACTCGTGGTGACGGTGCTCGCCACGTTCGAGCTCGGTCTCTTCTTCGCGCTCACGGGCCCGCACGTCGACCCCGCGCGAATCTTCGCGAAACCGTTGCTTCCCGAGGGAGCGGGCGGCGTGTTCGCGGCGATCCCCTTCGCGATCTGGTTCTACCTGGGCCTCGAAGGCGTCGCGATGAGCGCCGAGGAGGTCGTCGACCCGCGCAGGGACATCCCCCGCGGCTACCTCGCGGGCATCGTGACGCTGGTCACGCTGGCGCTCGGTACGCTCACGTGCACGTCGGGTGTGATGCCGTGGCGCGAGCTCGTTCGCGACGACTCCCCGCTGCCCCGCGCGCTCGCGCGCGTGCTCTCGCCGGGCCACCCCATGACGCACCTGATGGTGTACCTCGGTCTGCTGGGGCTCATCGCGTCGTTTCACGGCATCGTGATGGGGTGCTCGCGCCAGGTGTTCGCGCTCGCGCGTGACGGCGTGCTCCCGCGGGTGCTCTCGGAGCTGCACGTGCGCTTCCGCACGCCGACGCCTGCGATCATCGCGTCGGCGATGGTGGGCGTCGCGGCGACGCTCTCGGGCAAGACCGACGCGCTCATCACGCTCTCGGTGTTGGGCGCGCTGGGCGTGTACCTCGTGAGCATGGCCGCGGTGATCAAGCTGCGCCGCGCGGAGCCCGCGCTCGAGCGCCCGTTCCGCGCGCCGCTGCACCCGTGGCTGCCGGGCATGGCGATCGCGCTCACGCTGGTGTCGTTCGCGTCGGTGGCCGTGGGAGCGCCCGCGATCGCCGCGGCGTACGGGGCGACGATCGCGCTCGGGGCGCTGGCGTTCCGCGGCCGTGCGGCGGCGCTTCGCGCGGGGTGAGCGGTTACCGCGCGTCGGGGTCGGCGAGCCAGCGGGCGAGGGCGTCGGCGCCGAGCGCGAGCACGACGTCGCCGAGGCGCTCGGGGCCCACCGCGTCGAGGCGCGCCGCGAGCGAGGCCCGCTCGGCGTCGGTCAGCGCGCGACCCAGGCGTCCTTCGAGTCGCCCTTCGAGTCGTCCTTCGAGCCGCCCTTCGAGTCGTCCTTCGAGTCGCCCTTCGAGCCGCTCCCGTCGCAGAAACTCCTCGGCTTCGGTCGTGTCGAGCATGATGGCCTCCGTGAGCGTTTCGCCGCG
>JBDHVF010000440.1:0-6846 GCA_039809605.1 Polyangiales bacterium
CGCGCGGCTGCGCGCCGGCCCCCGCGGGCGCGAGGGCCGCGAGCGCCACGACCGCGCCGGCGACGCGAGCTCCACGGGACATCGCCGGGGGATGCAACGCGATCCCGCGGGCGCCGGTCAAGCGTCGGCTCTCCCCGCGGCGCCGAATGGTTGTAGATTCCCGCGGCCATGAAGACCTCGCGCCTGCTCCTCGCGCTCTCGCTCGCGCCGCTCGCCGGGTGCGGCGACGAGGCGCCCCCCTCGACGCCCGCGACGATCACCGTCGACTCGTTCAACGTCGGGCTCGCGGGGGCGTTCATCCCCTTCGAGGAGCAGCGGCGCGCGGCGATGGGGCCCGCGCTCGCGCAGCTCACCTCCGACGTCGTGTGCCTGCAGGAGGTGTGGCGCGAGGAGGACAAGGACTCCATCGTGGCCGCGACGCGCGCGCGCTTCCCCTACGTGGCGCGCTCGCGCACCGACCTCGACACCCCCGTCAACGGCGACATCGACCCGATGTGCGACGTGCCGCCCGAGCCCACCACCGCCCCGTGCAGCTCGATGGCGCTGCGCATGGGCCTCGAGGCCGGCCTCGCGTGCCTCACGCACAGCTGCTCGACCATGCCCGACAACATGATGGGGCAGACCACGTCGACCGCGTGCGCCGAGTCGATGTGCATCGGCCAGGTGGGCGCGCTCATCACCAGCCCCGAGCCCGACGCGCTGCGCTGCTACGGCTGCCTCGCGTCGGCGCTGCCGACCGAGACCTTCGCGTCGATCCGCACGCTCTGCGAGACCAACGTGCACGCGGGCCTCGCGTTCAACGGCCAGAGCGGCGTGATGATCCTCTCGAAGCACCCGCTCTCGAACGTCGAGACCCTGGTGATGCCCGGCACCTGGAACCGCCGTGTCATCACCCGCGCCACCGTGGCGATCGCCAACGCGCGGCCCGTGACCGTGTACTGCAACCACCTCACGCCGCAGTTCGACAGCACGGCCTTCCCGTACACGGGCCGCCACGGGTGCGGGCGCGTGGGCCGCGAGGGATGGGCCTCGGAGCAGCTCGCCCAGGCCCGCCGCCTCTCGCAGTGGGTGACGCAGAGCTCGGGCGCGAACCCGGCGATCATCGCGGGCGACTTCAACTCGAGCCCCATGGCCGCGGGCGTCTCGGCCGAGGCCGTCGAGACCTACGACTACCTCGTCACGCAGTTCACGCCCGCCGTGCCCGCGGGCTACCAGCCCGTCTGCACCTTCTGCCCCGAGAACGCCCTCAACGGCATGCGCACCGCCCCCGTGTGGATCGACCACGTGTTCGTGAAGAACATCCCCGCCGCGTCGGTGCGCTCGTTCACGCGCACCTTCGTCGAGCCGTCGGTGACGGTGCCCGCGCCCACCAACCGCGTGAACCTCTCGGACCACTACGGCGTGCGCGCCGTCATCACCCTCCCCTGACGCGCGCCGCGCCGCGATGTCACGACGCTCCCTCGCGCTGTGGGCCCTGGTCGCGCTCGGCGTCGTCGCGCGCACGATCTGGCTCGACAGCCTGCCGGGCCTCAACGGCGACGAGGCCTGGTACGGGGTGCAGGTCGTGTCGGGCGCGGCCTCGCTGCGCACGCCCACGGGCAACCTCGTCAACCCGCTGCACCTCGCGCCCCTCGCGCTGCTGCAACCCTTCGCGCCGCTCGCGCCGTGGGTGCTGCGCGCGCCCGCGCTCCTCGCGGGCCTCGTCACGCTCGCGCTCGGGCACCGCCTCCTGCGCCGCTCGCTCGGCCCCGCCGAAGCCGCGTGCTTCACGGCCCTCGCGGCGTCGTCGCCCGACCTCGTCGCGTACGCGCGCCTCGGCTGGGACGCGAGCGGCACGCCCCTCGCCTCGCTCGTGGCGCTGCACCTCGCGCTCTCTCGGCGTTGGGTCTGGGCCGCGGTCGCCGCGGGGGCCTCGCTGGTGGTGCACCCGACCAACGCGCTGCTCGCCGCGCCCCTCGGCGCGCTGCTCGCGGTCGACCTCTTCGCCACCCCCTCTACAAAGCGACGCGGAGCCCTCATCGCGGCCTCGGTGACCGCTTCGCTCGCGCTCGGGGCGCTGGTGCTCGCCGCGGTGGTGCGCTTCGACCTGCGCGCGGCCCTCGGGGGCCTCGCGCCCGCGCCCGGAGAGACCTTCGCGACGATGCTCTCGCGCTACGGCGACCTGCTCACGGGCGTGACCGTGTACCGCTACATCGCCGGCCCGGTGCCGCGCGCGGCGGCCCTCGCGCACCAGGCGGTGTTCTGGGCGCTCGTGGCGCCCGCCGTCGCCCTCGGCTGCGCGCGCGCGTGGCGCGACGGAGAGCGCAGGCTTGCGGCCCTCGCGGCGGGCCTCGCGGCGTCGCTCGTGGCGCTCTACGCGGGCTTCGGCACCTTTCCGCTCACGCCGGGCAGCGAGCGCTACGGGCAGTTTCTCGTGGTGCCTTCGCTGGTGCTGGTGGCGTGGTCGCTCTCGGCGCTCTGGCCCCGCGACGGCGGGCGGCGGGCCTTCACGGCCGCGGCCCTCGCGTCGGTCGTCACGCTCGCGTGCGTGGGGGCGTTCTACTTTCGCCCGCTGCGCGTCGAGGGGGGCAGGTCGCACCGCACCTTTCGCATCGGGGCGCGCGAGCCCAAGGTGATGGTCGCCGACGCCGTGCGCGCCGCGTCGGGGTCTCGCGATGCGGTCGTGCTCGCCGAAGACTGGTGGACGGGCGTCCCGCTGGAGTACCTCCTCGCGCGCTCGCCGCGCGTGCGGGTGCTTCGTCTCGCCGAGGGCGCGCCCGCGGGGCCCGCGGCGCTCTCGGCGCTGCGCGCGGGGGCGTTCGTGGTGGGGTGGCACGGCGGAGCGTTTCACCGCGCGATCGTCGGCGGCGCGCCCCCCGGCTCGGTGGTCGACCGCGTGGTGTACGACCGCGGCCGCCGGCCGCTGCTGCACCTCTGGCGCCTGCGCGCGCCGTAGCGAAGCGCCCCTTTGCTTCCGCCGAACGAGTGCCCTAGGATCCGTCGCCCCGACGACTGAATCGCCATTCAGTCCACGGGGAATCACCGCCATCACCGAGAAGTTGTCGAGGGACACGATGTCGAACGAGCTGCGCTTCGATGGGAAGGTCGCGATCGTCACGGGGGCCGGCAACGGCCTGGGCCGCTCGCACGCGCTGTTGTTCGCGAGCCGCGGCGCGAGGGTCGTGGTGAACGACCTGGGCGGCACGCACACGGGGGGCGGGCGCTCGAGCGCTGCCGCCGACAAGGTGGTCGAGGAGATCAAGGCCGCGGGCGGCGAGGCCGTGGCCAACTACGACTCGGTCGAAGACGGCGCGAAGATCGTGCAGTCGGCGCTCGACGCGTTCGGCCGCGTCGACGTGGTGGTCAACAACGCGGGCATCTTGCGCGACGTGTCGTACGCGAAGATGAGCGCCGACGACTGGGACCTCATCTACCGCGTGCACGTGCTCGGCGCGCACCGGGTGACGGCCGCCGCGTGGCCGCACCTGCGCGAGCAGAAGTACGGCAGGGTGATCTTCACGGCGTCGGCCGCGGGCATCTACGGCAACTTCGGCCAGGCCAACTACGCGATGGCCAAGCTCGGGCTCGTGGGCTTCGCCAACACCCTCGCGCTCGAGGGCAAGAAGAACAACGTGCTGGTGAACACCATCGCGCCCATCGCGGGCTCGCGCATGACCGAGACGGTGCTCCCGAAGGAGCTGCTCGACGCGCTCAAGCCCGAGTACGTCTCGCCCCTGGTGGCGTGGCTCTGCCACGAGTCGAACACCGACACGGGCGGGCTCTACGAGGTGGGCGGCGGCTTCATGGGCAAGCTGCGCTGGGAGCGCGCCGAGGGCCGCACCTGGCGCCTCGGCCGCGCCATCACCCCCGAGGGCGTGCGCGACGCGTGGGGCGAGATCGGCGACTTCTCGAAGGCGACGCACCCCGCGACGATCAACGAGTCGATGCAGCCGATCATCGAGAACGTCGAGGCGGGGCCCTCGAAGGGCGGCAACGAGTTCATCGACGTCGACAGGGCGCTCGGCTGGGAGTCGCCCGAGGCGAGGAGCGAGTACACCGAGCGCGACGTGTCGCTCTACGCGCTCGGCGTGGGCGCGGGCAGGAACCCCCTCGACGCGAAGGAGCTCTCGCTCGTCTACGAGATGAACTCCGACGGCTTCTACCCGCTGCCCACGCTGACGGCGGCGATGAGCGTCGGGCTCATCATGAAGATGGCGATGGACGGCAAGCAGGCGCCGGGGCTCGACTACGGGCTCGACCGCATCCTGCACGGCGAGCAGTACACCGAGGTCACGCGCCCGCTGCCCGCGAAGCAGCGGCTCACGCACCGCGCGAAGGTCAAGGCCATCTACGACAAGGGCAAGGGCGCCGTGGTCGTGATGGAGATCCGCTCGAGCGACGAGGACGGCGACCTGCTCGCGGTCAACGAGATCACCACCTTCGTGCGCGGCGCGGGCGGTTGGGGCGGCGACCGCGGCCCCTCGGGCGACGCCAACACCCCTCCCGAGCGCGCCCCCGACGCGACGGTCGAGGAGAAGACCGCCGAGGACCAGGCCCTTCTCTACCGCCTCTCGGGCGACATCAACCCGCTGCACGCCGACCCGGGCTTCGCCACGTCGTTCGGCTTTCAGAAGCCCATTCTGCACGGGCTCTGCACCTACGGCTTCGCGGCGCGGCACGTGATCAGGGCCTTCGCCGGCGGAGACCCGCGGTACTTCAAGTCGATCCGCGTGCGCTTCGCCGAGCCCGTGTTCCCCGGCGAGACGCTGGTGACCGAGATGTGGCGCGAGGGCGAGCGCGTGGTGTTCCGCACGAAGGTCAAGGAGCGCGAGAAGGTCGTGCTCACCGGCGGCGCCGTCGAGCTCTACAAGGAGATCCCGGTGAAGAAGCCGAGGGCCGCCGCGAAGCCCGCGGGCGCGCCCGAGGCCGCGAAGGCCGCGGAGCCGTCGAGCGCCGACGTGTTCGCGGGCATCGGGGCCTACATCGAGAAGAACCCCGACATCGCCGCGAAGATCGGCAAGGTCTACCAGTTCAAGCTGTCGGCGCCCGACAGCGTGTGGACGCTCGACCTCAAGGCCAACAAGGTCGCCGCGGGCGAGAGCGCGAAGCCCGAGTGCACGCTCGAGCTCTCGGACGCGGACTTCATGGCGATGGTGTCGGGCAAGGCCAACCCGATGAAGCTCTTCTCGTCGGGCAGGCTCAAGATCTCGGGCGACCTGATGGCGTCGCAGAAGCTCGACTTTCTGCAGAAGGTCGACAAGGGCGCGGTGGCCGCGGCGATGGCCGAGCGCAAGCCCGCGAAGGCCGAGAGCGCGCCCACCGCGGCGCCCGCGGCGAAGAAGGAGCCGAAGGCCCCGGCGATCTTCAAGGCCCTCGGCGAGCGCCTCGCGCAGAGCCCGCAGCTCGCGAGCGAGCTCGGCGCGAAGGTGCAGTTCACGGTGAAGGACCTCGACCGCGCGTGGGTGGTCGACGGCGCCTCGGTGACCGAAGGGAAGACCGGCGACGCGAAGGCCTACCTGATCCTCACGGACGACGACCTCGCGGCGCTGGCCGCGGACCCGGGCGCGGCGCGGTCGCTCTTTCAGCGCGGGCAGCTCCGTGTGGACGGCGACGTGCGCCTCGCGCATCGGCTGGGCATGCTGAACAAGCTGGCCTGAGCAGCATCACGGCGACGACGGATCGAACAGGAGACAAGTCAATGGGACGACGCGTGAACGTGATCGGCGTGGGCATGGTGAAGTTCCAGAAGCCCGGCGCGAGCGACGAGTACAACGTGATGGCGCGCAACGCCATCCACGAGGCCCTGAAGGACGCGGGGGTGGACTTCCGCGAGGTCGAGCAGGCGTACGCGGGCTACGTGTTCGGCGACTCGACCTGCGGCCAGCGGGCCGTGTACGAGGTCGGGCGCACGGGCATCCCCGTGTTCAACGTGAACAACAACTGCTCCACGGGCTCGACGGCCCTCATGCTCGCGCGGCAGGCCGTGGAGGGCGGCGTCGCCGAGTGCGTGCTCGCCGTGGGCTTCGAGCAGATGGAGAAGGGCGCGCTCGGTTCGAAGTGGACCGACCGCACCAACCCCATGGACAAGCACGTGAACGTGATGACCGAGCAGCAGGGCGTGAACCAGGCGCCCTTCACCGCGCAGATGTTCGGCGGCGCGGGGCGCGAGCACCAGTGGAGGTACGGCACGAAGCGCGAGACCTTCGCGAAGGTGTCGGTCAAGGCCCGGCAGCACGCCAACCGGAACCCCTACGCCCTCTTCAGCGACACGCTCTCGCTCGAGGAGGTGATGGCCTCGCCCGAGGTCTTCGACCCCCTCACGCGCTACCAGTGCTGCCCGCCCACCTGCGGCGCCGCGGCGGCGATCGTGTGCTCCGACGAGTTCGCGAGGAAGCACGGGATCACCAACCCGGTCTACATCGCCGCGCAGGCGATGACGACGGACTTCGAGTCGAGCTTTCAAGACTCGATGATCAAGATGATCGGGGCCGACATGACCAAGGCCGCGGCGCAGAAGGTCTACGAGCAGTCGGGCCTCGGCCCGAAGGACGTGCAGGTGGTCGAGCTCCACGACTGCTTCACGGCCAACGAGGTGATCACCTACGAGGGCCTCGGGCTCTGCGGCGAGGGCGAGGCCGAGCGGCTCATCGAGGACGGCGACAACACCTACGGCGGCCGCTGGGTGACCAACCCCTCGGGGGGCCTGCTCTCGAAGGGCCACCCCCTCGGCGCCACGGGCCTCGCGCAGTGCACCGAGCTCGTGTGGCAGCTCCAGGGCCGCGCCGACAAGCGCCAGGTGCCGAACGCGCGCGTGGCGCTGCAGCACAACCTCGGCCTCGGCGGCGCGTGCGTCGTCACGATGTACCG
>JBDHVF010000441.1:0-6838 GCA_039809605.1 Polyangiales bacterium
CTCGATGTCGGCCGCGTCAGCGCATCGATCACGCGTCGTCGAGCTCGATCGAGCGGCGAGAAGCGAGGAATGCGAAGGTGGCCATGGTCGCCCTCGCAGCGCGAGGGCCCCTGCGAGACGCAGGCAGCCCATCACCTCGTCTCAATACGCTCAGCCACGCCCTCGCTCCGCGGGGGCGGGGCGCGCGGCAGCGGGGGTGGGGGCTCCGCGAACGTGCGTGCCTGCGCGGGTGGGGGCTCCGCGAACGTGCGTGCCTGCGCGGGTGGGGGCTCCGCGAACGTGCGTGCCTGCGCGGGTGGCGGCTCCGCGATGGTGCGTGCCTGCGCGGGTGGCGGCTCCGCGATGGTGCGTGCCTGCGCGGGTGGGGGACACGTCGCACATGCGAAAGCGGCAGACTTGACATGAACCCGATATCACCCCTCGCGTCGCGCCTCCACGGGGGCGCGTACCCGGTGCACGTGGACCGCGCGCGCGGGCAGTGCGAGCGCGATGCCCTGCTGTTCGAAGCGACGGAGCAGCGTGAGGAGGATCCGCTGCTGCGCGTCCATGTGCGTGTTGTACTCGGGGTCGAGCAGGTAGTAGACGAGCTCGAAGTCGAGCGATGACGCGCCGAAGCCCTTGAGGTGCGCGCGGTCGAAGCGGGTCTTCGGCTGCGCCTCGACGGCCTCGCGCACCATCAGGGGGATGGCCTCGAGCGCGTCCGCGGCGGTCTGCAAGGGCACCCCGAAGGAGATCACCACGCGGCGCTCGGTCAGGTGCTTGTAGTTGTGCAGCCGGCTGCGGAGCAGGTCGCTGTTGGCGAACACGAGCTGCTCGCCCGAGAGCGCGCGCACGCGCGTGGTCTTCAGCCCGATGTGCTCCACGGTGCCCGCGAGGTCGTCGACCACGATGAAGTCGCCCACCACGAAGGGCCGGTCGAGCGCGATCGAGAGCGAGCCCAGAAGGTCGCCCAACACGTTCTGCACCGCGAGCGCCACGGCCAGCCGCCCACGCCCAGGCCCGTGAGGAGCGCGGTGATGTTCACCCCGAGGTTGTCGAGCACGACCAGGAGCAGCAGGGTCCAGAGCACCAACTGCGCGGCGAAGGCCGCGAACGCGGAGGTGGTCTTCGTCGCGCCGTCGTCGCCGCTGCGCGCGATGTGAACCGCGAGCGCGTGACGGATCACCGCCTGCCCCCACAGGCCCCCCTGCGCCGCGAGCGCCACCACGAACGCGGCGTGAAGCACCGCCCGAACCGTCGGGGGGAGCGCGAGCGCGAAGGCGCCGACGTACACCGCCGTCGTGGTGAGGAACCACCGCCGCGCGGCCGCCACGAGCTCGGCGGCCAGGTCGTCGAGCCCCGTCGCGGTCGTGGGCGCGAGGGCCTCCAGCCTTCGGGAGACCAGGCGCCGGGCGACGCCGAGCGCGGCCCCCACCGCGAACGCGAGGATCGCGGCGAGCGCCCAGGCTCGCACGGTGTTTCCCTGAAGCTCCCGGTCGAGAAGGCCCATCGCGTCACCTCCGCGGTCGCTTGTAGCGCGCGAGGCTCCCGTGGACGCCTACGAAATGTCGATGGGGTCCGTCGCTCGAAGCGACGGGTCGTTAGCGCGCCCCCGCGGCCGTGACGACCGCGTGGGCTCTCCTTCGTCGCACCGGACGCGGGCGCCGGGCTCGTGCGGGTCAGCGGTGGCCGACGTTGCGGCCGCGCCCGTGGAGCGACGCGATGCGGCGGCGCTGCTCCACATGGTGCCCGCGGGTTGGGCTGCGTCGACGATCGGGATGTCAAGGGCGAGCGCCTCGCCTCGGGCCGAGTGTTCGAATCCAGGAATCGACGAGAATCGTCGCTGGGGCCCTGTAGTCACCCCGACCGCTCGCCGATGAGATGGAGCGGAGGTGACGTGATGATCCATCCTGTCTATCTGTGGTTGTGGGCGCGTCCGGCGAGCGGCGCCGCGCGGGGCTCGCGCGTGACGACGCCGTCGGCGGTGACCGTCGACGTGGCGGCGCGCGCCGAGAACGACCAGCCCGAGCTCGCGCCCTGGCAGCTCGCGGCGCGCGTGCGCTCCGACGTCGACGCGCTCGCGATGCGCGCGGCGAGCGTGGAGGTGTCGCCCGGCCTGCGCGCCCGCATCGAGGCGCAGATGAGCGACGCCGACGCGGCGACGTGGGGCCAGCGCGTCGCGACCGTCGACCTGCTCAACGACGTGCTCGACGGCGTGCCCGGCGTGATCGACGCGGCGCTCGCCGGCGGCCTCACGGGCTTCGGCCCCTGCGCGATGCGCTACATGCTCGACCTCGCGGTGCAGCTCGCGGCCCACTGGGCGTCGCTCGTGACGCAGCGGCGGATGCGCGCCGTCGCGGCCTCGCAGAAGGTGCTCTCGGTCGACGAGGTGCTCGCGTGCCGCACCGAGCTCGCGCGCCGCCTCGACGGCGTGCTGCGCGCCGACGACCCCGAGCGCGCCGCGCTCGAGCGGGCGGCGAAGCTCCCCACGCGCAACATCGAGCCGGCGCTGTCGTCCATCGAGGCGATGCTCCCCACGGTGGCGATGGTCTTCGCGCGGGCCGAGGAGGACGCCGACGAGCGGGCGTACCTCGACGACCAGGGCTTCACCGAGGCGTCGATGGCCGCGCTGCTCGCGCCCGTGAACGCCGCCCTCGCGTCGCGCGACGCCCACCGCGGCGCGCGCAACGCCGTGAGCGCCACCCAGCAGCAGATCGACCGCGTCGAAGGCCGCCTGCGCGATCAGCTCATGCGACTGCGCCGCGCGGTGCAGGCCGCACGCGAGAAGGGCGCCATTCTCCCCGAGGTGCGCATGGAGCGCACGCTCTCGCGCGCCGCGAAGAAGAGCGAGGCCGAGGAGCCCGCGCCCACGCCCGACGCCCCGCAGCCCGCGCCGCGCTGACCGTCGGCGCGCCGCGCCGTTCGGGTGACAGCGCCGCGGGGCGTTGATACGTTTCTCCACATGAGCGGAATCCTCCACGCGCGAGTGCGCAACGGACGACTCGAGGTCGAGGGCGAGGTGGATCTGCCCGAAGGCACCGAGGTCGATCTCGTAGCCGTCGTCGCAAACGACGCCGCGACCGACGAGGAGCGCGCGCAGCGAGACGACGCGATCGACCGCGGGCTGGCCGACCTGCGCGCAGGGCGGGTCCACGCGCACGAGGACGTCGCGGCGACCCTCCGCGCGATGCGCAAGCCGTGACGGTGTGGCAGGTCCTCTGGACGAGCACCGCGCGTCAGCAGGCCATCGAGGCGCAGGGGTGGTGGGCTGAGTAACGTCCGACGGCGCCGTCGCTTTTCCTCGACGAGCTCTTCGCAGTCATCGCGCTTCTGGAGGCGCAGCCCTGGCTCGGCCTCCCCTACGCGCACCCGCGAGCCGCGGGGCTGCGTCGCGTACTGCTCGCTCGCTCTCGGTACCAGGTCTTCTACCGCGTCGATGAGCGACACCATCGCGTCGAGCTCATCGCGATCTGGCATAGCGGTCGTGGCTCGACGCCGTCGATCGGCGAGTAGACCGGAGCCTCCCTCGCCGGGTGGCAGGTCCGCGTTACCCCCGCCGCGTCACTGGTTCCAGCCGCCGATGGTGCGTCGCAGCGAGCCCGCGGCGTCGTAGCTCCGCCCGTCGAACTGAAAGCGCGCCGAGTCGTCGCCGCGGATCAGGATCACCCCGCGCTGCTCGGGCGTCGCCACGCCCAGCTCTCCTCCCACCGCGAGGATCACCACGCTGTTGCGAATGCCCCCGACGCCGTGGAGCATCGCCTCGGTGAGCGGCCGCGTGGGGTGGTACTGGATGCGCCCGTTGACGTGACCGTCGAAGTGCATCGTGAACCCGTCGCTGCCGACGGCCCAGATGTTCCGATCGTCTTGCACCCACACGCCGCTCAGGCCCGGCAGGTCGACGAGGTTGGGGTTGCGCGAGAACCCCGCCGCGTTGCCCGAGAGCACGAGGCCCCCGCCCACACCGCCGACGGCCCAACAGTCGTAGGGCGCCGAGCGCGGGCACGAGACCGTGAACAGCCGGTCGTCCCCCTGCGCCACGTTGTTCGCGACGCGGGACCACGCCCTCGTGCGCGGGTCTCTCACCAGCGTCAACGCCCCCTCGCCGACGACGAAGAGCCGACCGTCGACCGCTCCGTCGATCTTGTAGAGGTTGCGGCTCGCGGCCTCGGGCGGGAGCGCCGTCTCTCGCGTGAAGCTCACGCCGTCGTAGTGAACCACCACGCCTCGCGGGCCTTCGGGGCGCGCCGAGCCTCCGACGAGCCACAGGTCGTCGTCGCGCGTGCCGTAGACGCCCCAGAAGGTCGGCGCGCCCTCGGGGTACGTGAGGTCGACGTGGAGCGTCTCGCAGCGCCCGTCGCGGTAGCGCAGCACGCGGCCTCCCTCGCCGACGGCGTAGACGGCCTCCGCGGTGCGGTCGGCGTTGGGGGCGCCGAAGGTCCACCAGAGCACCTCGTCGGTCAGACACACCGTGCGAAACGCGCCGGTCGTGTACTCGACGAGACGTCCCACGGCGTTCGCGGGGAGGCGCGCGTGGTCGACGCCGACGAAGCCTCCCGCGATGTACGCGGCCGCGCGCAGTCCGCTGCCCCACGCCGAGAGGAACGACCCCGTGGGCGACCCGTTGATCGCGAGGCGAAAGAGGTCGGGGCCCTCGCGCGCGTCGGTGGTGACGTCGCTCGACGCGTCGGTCATGGCGTCGAGCGGTGCGGCGTCGGTCGCGGCGGGCGGCGCGTCGCAGCGCGCGGCCATCGCGGCGGCCAGCATCGCGACGGCGAGGGGAGGGCGACCCGACACCGCGCGAACATAGCCGCGACGCGACGGAGGAGACACGCGCGCGCGACGACCGCGAGTTGACCGAGGTCATTGCGCTCGCCCCGCGATGCGGCGCCCGACCACGGTGATCCCTACGCGTGTAGGGGTCGTCTCTCTGCCCGACGGTCGTACACCGCGCCCTCGAAACCGCCGCATGCCGCGCGGTGTCTGCGAACCGCGGGAGGTACATTCGACGACCATGAACGCACTCGCAACCACGAGACCGCTCGCACTCGCGCTGCTCATCGCGGCGGGCTGCACGGCGACGGGAGGCGGCGGCCCCGTGCGCGGCGACGTCGAGAGCCCCGACGCGCCGATCGCCGACGACACCGCGCCCTCGGACGACGCGGCGGAGCCCGTCGACGCGCCTGCTGCGCCCGATCGCGTCTCGGTCGATGTCGCGGCGGCCGACGACGCCTCGCCCGACGACGCCGCGGACGACGTCGACGACGCGGCCGCGCCCGTCGACGGCTTCGACCCCACGGACGCTCCCACGCCCATCGACGCGCCGACGGCCACGGACCTCCCTGCGACCGGCGACGCGCCCGTGATGATGGACGCGACGCCCGACGCGACGTGGGCGCTGCTGCCCACGTGCCGCCCGCCGACGGCGCTCTGCGCCAACCCCTCGGAGTGCTGCTCGGGACTGTGCGTGCCGTACGGCTCGGCGCGCGTCTGCGGGTGTGCGCCCTCGGGCTTCGCCTGCACGCGCTCGCGCGAGTGCTGCGCCGGAGCGACCTGCGTCGACGGCCACTGCGCCGGGTGCCGGCAGACCACGCAGTCGTGCGCCGCGGGCGACGAGTGCTGCTCGGGCGTCTGCTCGGGCGGCACGTGCCAGTGCGCCGCGCCTGGCGCGGCCTGCACCCGCGACGAGGCATGCTGCACGGGCGAGTGCGTCGGCGGCCGCTGCGCGTGCGCGTCGCGGGGCATCCGCTGCGGCGGCGACGGCGACTGCTGCTCGGGCTCGTGCTCGTTCGCGTGCGGGTGCCTGGGCCCGCGGCAGCTCTGCACCCGCGGCGGCGAGTGCTGCTCGGGCGTCTGCGAGGCGGGCCGCTGCGCGTGCTCGCCCAACGGAACGGCCTGCGGCAGCGCCCTCGAGTGCTGCGCCGGCACCTGCGTGCAGGGGCGCTGCGGCGACTGCACCGCGAGCTGCTCGGGGCGTGTGTGCGGCTCCGACGGCTGCGGCGGCACCTGTGGTACGTGCCCGACGGGGCAGTCCTGCAACGGCGGCGTGTGCTGCACGCCGAGCTGCGCGGGCCGCGTGTGCGGCCCCAACGGCTGCGGCGGCACCTGCGGCACGTGCCCGAGCGGTCAGTCGTGCGACGCCACGGGCCGCTGCGCGACCGTGTGCGTCCCGAACTGCACCGGGCGCGCGTGCGGCCCCAACGGCTGCGGCGGGACGTGCGGCTCGTGCCCGAGCGGCCGGATGTGCGACGCCGCGGGCCGATGCGTGTGCGCGCCGAGCTGCGCCGGGCGCGTGTGCGGGCCCAACGGCTGCGGCGGCACCTGCGGCACCTGCCCCTCGCGCTACACCTGCACCAGCGCGGGCGCCTGCCAGGAGCCCACCGGCACGCTGGTGGTGAGCGTGCTCGGCAACTGCGTGCGGGCGCCGCCCAATCCCTACCAGACGCTCCAGGTGTACCGCACCAACGGCACCATCTTCGTGGGCAGCTTCATGGTGCCGGGGCCTGGCTCGTTCCAGATCCCCGAGGGCAACGCGACGATCATGGTCCGCACGCCCGACGGCCGCGTGCCGTACCCCAACCACCTCGTGGTCATCACCGCGGGGACGACCGTGGGCATCACCGTGTCGTGCCCCTAGTCAGAAACCTCCTGCGCAGGTTTCATCCCCGGGGGTCCGACGCAGTTCGGTGCCCAGCTGATACCAACCGCAGGTCAATCTGGCCGCTTTCGCGGAGCCCCCACCCAACGCTGCCGCGCGCCTTCGCGGAGCCCCCACCCAACGCTGCCGCGCGCCTTCGCGGAGCCCCCACCCTCGCTGCCGCGCGCCCCGCCCCCGCGGAGCGAGGGCGTGGCTGAGCGTGCT
>JBDHVF010000442.1:0-6837 GCA_039809605.1 Polyangiales bacterium
GTGGCGCGGGCGAGCGAGTCGCGGCCCGAGGTGCTCGTGTACGCGAGCGAGGCCGAGGTCAGCATGAAGAGCGTGGCGCAGACCGCGGTGGCCTTGGCGAGAAAGCCTCCCGCGCCGCGGCCGCCGAAGACGGTCTGCGTGGCCGCGCCCGAGAGCACGCCCATGCCGCCCGCGCGCCCCGACTGGAGCAGCACGACGCCGACGAGAAAGAGGCAGACGAAGACGTGAACGATCGTGAGGAGCGTGGTCATGAACAACTCTTGCGCCTAACCGGCGGCCTGGATGATACGCGCGAAGCCCGCGGCGTCGAGGGAGGCGCCCCCCACCAGCACGCCGTCGACGTCGGGCTGGGCGAGGAGCTCGGCGGCGTTGTCGGGCTTCACGCTGCCGCCGTAGAGGATGCGCACCGTGTCGGCCACCTCGCCGTACCGGTCGCGGATGCGGTCTCGCAGATACGCGTGCGCGCTCTGCGCGTCGGACGACTTCGCGGTGCGCCCCGTACCGATCGCCCACACGGGCTCGTAGGCGATCACCAAACCCGTGAGGAGCGCGGTCGCTTCCTCGGCTTCGAGCGAGGCGGTCATGCCGTCGAGCTGACGGCGCAGCACCTCGTACGTGATGCCGCCCTCGCGCTCGGCCAGGGTCTCACCCAGGCACGCGATGGGTGCGAGGCCGTGCCCCTTCACCGCGACGAGCTTCTTCTGCACCGTCGCGTCGGTCTCGCCGAAGAGCTGCCGGCGCTCGGAGTGGCCCACGATCACGTACGCGCAGCCCACGTCCTTGAGCATCGGGGGCGAGACCTCGCCCGTGAACGCGCCCTGCGTCTCCCAGTGGACGTTCTGCGCGGCGAGGGCCACGCGGGTGCCCGTGAGGGCCCTGCCCACCGACTCGAGCGCGGTGAACACCGGGGCCACGACCACCTCGGTGCGGGCGCCCACGCGGGCCGTGTCGGCGACGGCGCGCGCGAGGGCGACCGACTCCGACACGGTGCGGTGCATCTTCCAGTTGCCCGCGATGAGGGCCTTGCGCGAGGGGTTCACGACCGCAGCGCCTCGACGCCCGGCAGCTTGCGCCCCTCGATGAGCTCGAGGCTCGCGCCGCCGCCCGTGGAGACGTGCGTGAACCTGTCGGCGAGGCCCGCCTGGTGCACGGCCGCGACCGAGTCTCCGCCGCCCACGACCGAGAAGGCCGCGGCCTCGGCGATCGCGCGCGCCACGCCCACCGAGCCCGCGGAGAACGGGGCCTTCTCGAAGAGGCCCATGGGGCCGTTCCAGAAGATGCTCCGCGCCCCGAGGAGCTTTTCGCGGAACGCGGCCACCGTCGCGGGCCCGATGTCGAGCGCCATCTGGTCGGCGCCCACGGACCCGACGGCCACCGTCGACCCCGACGCCGCGTCGGTGCCCGGCGCCACCACCACGTCGGTCGGCAGCATGAGCTGCACGCGCCGCTCCGACGCGCGCTCGACGAGCGTGCGCGCGAGCGAGAGCTTGTCGGCCTCGACGAGCGACTTGCCCATGTCGCGCCCGAGGGCCGCGAGGAAGGTGTTGGCCATCGCGCCGCCGATGAGCAGCGCGTCGACCTTGGCGAGCAGGGCCTCGATGACGGCGATCTTGTCGCTCACCTTGGCGCCGCCGAGCACGGCGATGTAGGGGTGCTTCGGGTCGCTCACGAGGGCGCCGAGGGCCTTGAGCTCCTTCATGAGAAGAAAGCCCGCCCCGCGCACCGGCACGAGCTTCGGCAGGGCCTCGACGCTGGCGTGGGCGCGGTGCACGGCGCCGAACGCGTCGTCGACGTACACGTCGCAGAGCTGCGCGAGCTCGGCGGCGAAGGCCGGGTCGTTGGCCTCCTCGCCGGGGTGAAAGCGCAGGTTCTCGAGCAGGGCCACGCGCCCGTCGCGGAGGTCGTGCACGACCTTGCGCGCGCCGTCGCCGACGCAGTCGTCGGTGAGCACCACGTCCATCGAGAGGAGCTCGGCGAGGCGCTCGCCCGCGGGCGCGAGCGAGTACTTCATGTCGCGGCCCTTCTTCGGGCGCCCCAGGTGCGACGCGAGCACGACGCGCGCGCCCTTCTCGATGAGGTGGCGGATGGTGGGCAGCGCCTCGCGCACGCGCGTGTCGTCGCTCACCTTGCCGTCGGGCGTGAGCGGCACGTTGAAGTCGACGCGCACGAACACCCGGCGCGACGCGACCTGGAGCTGGTCGACGGGGGTGATCTTGTCGAGGATGGCGCTCATCTCAGCCCTCGCGCGAGGCCATGTACTTCATCACGTCGAGCATGCGCTCGGAGAAGCCCCACTCGTTGTCGTACCAGGAGCTCACCGACACATAGTCGCCGTCGATGACCTGCGTGAGCGCGGCGTCGACGGTGCTCGACGCGGGGTTGCCGATGTAGTCGGTCGACACGAGGGGCTCGCTCGACACCTCGAGCACGCCCTCGAGGGCGCCCGCCGAGGCCGCGCGCAGGGCGGCGTTGACCTCGTCCTTCGTGGTCTTCTTCGACACGAGGGCGTTGAGCACCACGAGCGACACGTCGGGCGTGGGCACGCGCACCGAGAAGCCGTCGAGCTTGCCCTTGAGCGCCGGGAGCACCAGGCCCACCGCGCGCGCGGCGCCCGTGGTCGTCGGGATCATGCTCATGGCCGCCGCGCGGGCGCGGCGCAGGTCCTTGTGGGGGAAGTCGAGGATGACCTGGTCGTTGGTGTAGCTGTGCACGGTGGTCATCTGCCCCTTCAAGATCCCGAAGGAGTCGTGCACCACCTTGGCGAGCGGCGCGAGGCAGTTGGTCGTGCACGAGGCGTTCGACACGATGCGGTGCTTCGCCGGGTCGTAGTCCCGGTGGTTCACCCCGTACACGAGCGTGAGGATCTCGGTGTCGTTCTCGCCCTTGGTGGGCGCGCTGAGGAGCACGCGCTTCGCGCCGGCCTCGATGTGCTTGCCGCACCCGGCCGCGTCGGTGAACTTGCCCGTGCACTCGAGCACGATGTCGACGCCGAGGTCCCGCCACGGGAGCTTCGTCGGGTCCTTCTCGGCGAGGATCTTCACGTCGTCGCCGTTGACCACGAAGCCGCCCTCGCGGAGCTGCACGTCGGCGTCGAAGCGCCCGTGCACGGAGTCGTGCTTGAGCAGGTGCGCGAGGGTCTTCGCGTCGGTCAGGTCGTTGATGGCGACGATGTCGAGGTCCTTCGCGCCGCTGTTGACGAGCGCGCGAAGCACGCAGCGACCGATGCGTCCGAACCCGTTGATTGCGATCTTTCGAGCCATCATCATCCTCCTGCCCAGAGGGTCTTCGGGGGGCGGACGCTACGTCCACCCGCCGCCAAAGGCAACGGGCAGACACATGGGGCCTTCACGGCCCGCTGGCGAGCGCCACGCTGAGGAACCCTGCGCCGCCCACGGCCGCAGGCTCGCTCCACGCCCCCGACGCGAGGCGGCTGTGCATCACGCGGCCCGTGCCGTCGAGAAAGGCGAGCTCCGCCGAGGCCCCCGCGACGCCGCGCGCCACGGCGGGGGCGCCCGTGATCCCCGCCGCCACCCGCACCGGCGCGGCCCAGGCGCCCGAGGACCAGAGCGCGGCGTAGAGGTTTCCGTCGGTGCCCCTGAACGCGAGGGCGGCCTGCGTGTCGCTCACGCGGGCGAGCGAGGGGCGCGCGGTCGAGAGGCACATGGGCACGTTCGCGGGGGCCGACCACGCGCCCGACGCGCGCAGCGAGGCGCGGAGCTGGCCTCCGGGCGCGCTCCACACGGCGAGCGCCGCGGTGGCCGTGAGGTTCACGGCCGCGGGCGTGACGTTGTAGTCGAAGCCCGCGGCGCCCTCGACGCGCTGGTCGCCGCCCCAGACCGAGCCCGCGCGGGTGCGCGCGTAGAGCTCGTTGGCGAGGCCGCGCGAGAAGACCAGCAGGGCGTTGTCTCCGTCGCGCGCGAGGGCCCCGGCGCGCGCCCCCGAGGCGCCCACGGGCTCGGCGACGGGGGACCATGCCGTGCCGCTCCACGCGGCGAAGTAGTGGTTGTAGTCGAAGCCGTGAAAGGCCGCGTAGACGCCGCCGGGCGAGGCCACGAGCGAGGCAGGGCCCTGCGTGGTGACCGTCGGGCCGAGGTCGGCGAAGGGCGCCCACGCGCCCGCGCGCCACACGGTGTAGCGCAGGCGGTTGTCCATCGGGTCGCCGAGCGCGGTGTAGCGCATGAGCCCCACGGCCTCTCCCGACGGAGTCACCGCCAGCGCCACGCCCTCGACGGTGCGGCCCGCGAGCGCGGTGGTGGTCCACGCGCGCGCCGTCGTGTCGAACGCGCCCGCGAGCACGCCCGACGTGCCGCCCGCGAGCACCACGAGCGCCCGGCACACGGGGCACGTGCCCCCGCAGTCGACGCCGGTCTCGGTGCCGTTGCGCACGCCGTCGGAGCACCCCGCCATCTGGCAGCGCCCGCCCATGCACACGCCCGTGGCGCAGTCGCTGCCGCGCACGCACTCGACGCAGGCGCCCGCGCCGTCGCAGAGCATCGCGCCGGTGCCGCAGCCGCGCCCCACGGGCGTCGGGGGGTTGCTCGCCACGCCCGCGGCGCACACGTCGTCGGTGCACGCGTTGCCATCGACGGGCAGGTCGCGGTCGTCGGTGAGCTGCGCGACGCCGCCCATGCCGTCACACGTCGCGCGGCGGCAGTCTCGCGGCGTCTGCGCCATGAGCACGGTGCCCGACGGGGCGTCGACGGAGCCGCACACGCCGCCCGTGCACACGCGCCGCCGGCACTCGGAGTCGACGCCGGGGCAGACCGCGCCGCAGCGGCCGCAGTTGGCGACGTCGCTCGACACGGCGCGCTCGCAGCCGTTGGCGGCGTCGCCGTCGCAGTCGGCGAAGCCCGGGTTGCAGGCGTAGCGGCACGAGGTTCCGTCGCACGTGGCGGCGGCGTTCGCGCGCGCCTCGCAGGGCGAGCACGACGCGCCGCACGACATCACCGACGTGCTGCCCACGCACGCGCCCGCGCAGAGGTGAAACCCCGCCGCGCACGCGAAGCCGCAGCGCCCCGCGGCGCAGGTGGGCGTGGCGTTCGCGGGCGCGGAGCAGGCCGTCGCGCACGCGCCGCAGTGGCGCGCGTCGGTCTGCGTGTTCACGCACGCGCCCGCGCAGAGCGAGAGCGCCCCGCAGCCGTTGTCGGGGGGCACGTCGGGCGCGGCGTCAGGCGCGGCGTCGCGAGGGGCGTCCGAGGGTGTGTCAAAGGCGACGTCACGAGGGGCGTCCGAGGGCGCGTCCGTCGCGACGTCGCGTGGGGCGTCCGAGGGTGTGTCGAGGGCGACGTCGGCGGCGGCGTCGCGAGCGACGTCAGCGGGCGCGTCGAGGGCGGCGTCGCGAGGCGCGTCCGTCGCGACGTCGGAGGCGTCGCGAACGTCGCGCGGCGTGTCGACGGGCGCGTCGACGGCGGGCTCCTCGATGGCGTCTTCGGTGGCCGGAGCTCCGTCGGGGAGGCCGTTGTTGTCCGACGAGCACGCCGCGAGAACGAGCACGGCCGCGCCGAGCGCGAAGGGGGGGCGTCGCATGGGGCGCGGAGGCTATCGCCGACCGCGCCCGTGGCTCAACCGCTCGGGGCGCAGATCGAGTCGAAGGGCGTAGGAGACGCGCGGCAGTTCGATCGCGACGGCGTCAGCGCGCGCGCAACAGTTCGATCGCGACGCTGCCAGCGCGCGGCCAGCCGCGGCTCCGCAGAGCCGCGGCGCACTCGCGACGCCGTCAGCGCGCGCGCAACAGTTCGATCGCGACGCCGTCAGCTCGCGCGCAACAGTTCGATCGCCACGTCGAATGCACTCCCACGCGCAGACTGGCAGCGTCGCGAATGCGCCGCGGCTCTGCGGAGCCGCGGCTGGTCGCGCGCTGACGCCGTCGCGATCGAACTGCCGCGCGCAGACTGGCAGCGCCGCAACAGACGACACAATCCGTCGCAACCATCCGGCGCGGCGCATTCCAATCACGGCGCGATGGCCTCATGGCGCCACAGGCCGTGTTTCAAACGCGTTACGCTCCCATCATGGCGACACATACCGCGATCAAAATGCGACGCATCGGCACCAATGCGCCTGATACCGCAATCCAAACGCCTCACGTCGCCCTCATCGTGCCATGATCCGTGATCATGAACGCGAATGGTGACGGCAAGACCGCTCCCGCTAGCCCCTCGTACACGCTCGACGCGCTGGTCGCGGCGGCGAAGGTTCCGCGGCGGACGGTGCGTCACTACATCGCGGAGGGGGTCGTTCCCCGGCCGCGGGGGCACGGTCGGGGGACGACGTACGGCGAGGAGCACCTCTGGCGCCTGCGCGCGGCGCGCTCGCTGCGCATGGAGGGCGAGCGGCTGCCCGACATCCGACGCCGCCTCGCGGAGATGTCGCTCGACGAGGTGCGCGCGCTGGTCGAGCCGCCCGCGGCCCCGGCGCCCGCGGCCACGCCCGCGACGCTGGGCGACCTCGCGACCGAGCGGTGGGAGCGCGCGACGCTGCTGCCGGGGCTCGAGCTCATGGTGCGCGGCGACGCGGGGCCTCTGGTGCTGCGCATCGCGCGCGAGATCGTCGCCAACTACCGCGCGGCCGCGACGTAGCGCACGGGCTCGACGCGTCGGGTACGCACGCGCCCGCGCCGGAGTTCGGCGTCGCTCCATGGGCTCGGTTTCACCGCCTCACTCCGGGCAATATCGAGCGGCCGCCCCGCTTCGCGGGGCTACGCGTTGCTCCTGAGGTGCCGTCGCCGAACCAGTGGTGCCGGGCAGCGCAGGCAGATCATGCCCTGCATTCGTCACGACGACACCCGCGTGCAGCCCCGCGAAGCGGGGCGGCCGCTCGATATTGCCCGGAGTGAGG
>JBDHVF010000443.1:0-6831 GCA_039809605.1 Polyangiales bacterium
GGACCGGGCGCGCGAGAGAGTCCCAGTGCGGCGACCGCGAGCGCGGGTACGCCGAGCGCGCCCGCGAGCGCGAGGCCCCGGCGTCGGGCGCGAGCGGGCGCCACGGTTCGTACGCCGCGCGCGCGCTCCCACGCGCGCTGCGCGTCGTCGACGGTGGCCTCGAGGGCCGCGTAGAGGTCGCCCGCGCTCGCGAAGCGATCGCCCGGGTGCAGCGCGAGCGCCTTCGCGAGCACCGCCTCCCACGCGCCGACCTCGACGTCGAAGCGCGAGGGCGTCGGGCGCTCGGGGGACATCACCGAGGCGTAGAGCGCGAAGCTGTCGTCGCCGCGGTACGGGGCGCGGCCCGTGAGCACCTCGGTCACGAGGAGCCCGAAGGCGTGCACGTCGGTCCACGGGCCCGTGCGCAGCCGCCCGACCTGCTCGGGCGCCGCGTAGGGCAGCGAGAACGCCGTGTGGTCGCTCTGCGTCTCGGTGTGCCCCGTGCCCGGCGCCTCGTCGGGCAGCATCGCCTTGGCGATGCCGAAGTCGAGCACGCGCAGCTCGACGCCCCCGCGGCGCGCGCGCACGGCCATGAGGTTGGCGGGCTTGAGGTCGCGGTGGGCGACGCCGCGCTCGTGGGCGCACGCGATGGCGTCGAGCGCGGGCGCGAGCAGCGCGAGGGCCTCGCGGGGCGAGCGGCACGCGTCGCCGCGGGCGCGCAGGTGCTCGTCGAGCGTGGCGCCGTCGAGCCACTCGAGGGCCATCCACACGCAGGCCTCGCCGCCCGAGTCGAGGCGGCCCACGTCGAGCACGCGCACGACGGCGGGGTGCTTTAGCGCCGCGAGCGTGCGCGCCTCCTGGCGGAAGCGCTCGACGAGCGACGCCTCGGCGCCGCGCAGGTGCTCGGGCACGACGAGCACCTTGAGCGCCACGGGCGCCGCGAGCTCGACGTGGCTCGCGCGGTAGACGACGCCGAAGCCGCCGCGCGCGCCGGCGCGCTCGACGGCGAACCGCCCGTCGAGCACGGTGCCTTCGAGCTTGAAGCGGTCTTCGGGGCCCTCGCTCATCGCGCGCGGCGATCCTAACCCATCGCGACGCGGGCGCGGCGAGGTCACCCTCGGCGAAGTCGCTCCAGCTCCTCGCGCAGCCGCGCCATCTCGGCTTCGAGCCTCGTGCGCGCGGCGGCCTCCGCGGCGGCTCGCTCCTCGGCGCTCACGGCCCGCTCCTCGGCGCTCACGGCCCGCTCCTCGGCGCTCACGGCCCGCTCCTCGGCCTCGCGGCGCTGCACCTGCTCGTCGTTGAGGCGATCCTCGAGCTGCGCGGCGATCTCCGCGGGGTCGAGCAGCTTCGCGCTGCCGTGATAGAAGCGCACCCTGTCGCCTTCGAGCGCGAGGTAGAGCCCCAGCACCTCGGAGCGATAGCGCCCCGACTGCGGCACCACGGGCGTGTAGATCCCGATCGCCTCGTCGGCGAGGCGGTAGCCGAGCAGCCTGCGGCGCGGGAGGTCGACGACGAAGTACTCGCGGATGCCCAGCGCGGCGTACTCGACGACGTGGCTCTTGAGGTCCTTGCGGCGGTCGCCGTGCACGACGATCTCGAGCACCCAGCCGGGGCGGCGGCCCTCGAGCGTGACGACCCAGCTGTCGCGGGGGCCCGGCGCGGCGCCCATCACCGCGAAGACGTCGGGCGCCACGCGGTGCTGGCCCGGGAAGTACACGGCCATCTCGCCGCTCACGTAGACCGGCTGGCCCGTCGCTTCGAAGAAGACGCGCAGCGCCCCGACGGCCGACTCCGAGCACGCGGAATGACGGTCCCCCTCCATCGCCCCACACTCCTCCGGCGGCACATAGATCGGCAGCGCGGCGACCGCGGCGGCACGCTCGTCGGGCGTCATCGCATCCCACTCGGCCTGCGTGGGCGCGCGAGGGCCACGAGGGCCACGAGGGCCCGCGACGGAATCGGGCGGAACGCTGACGGTCACGAGCGCGACGATACCCGACGCGCCGAGGCGCCGCCAACGCGGTGGACGGCGCGCCGGCGTCGCGATGGCGGTCGACGCGGCGCGTACCTACGTTTTCTTCATGCAGACCGCAAAGGCTGACGCGCACGACAGGCGCGAGGTCGCGCCCGACGAGGCCGCGCTGCGCGAGCGCCTCGGCGTCCCGCGCGACGCCGCGAGGGTGCTGGTCTTCTCCGAGAGCAGCCACTGGGACACCAACTGGCTGAACACCTCGGAGGAGTACTTCGAACGGCGCCTCAAGCCCATCTTCACCGCGATGATGGACGCGCTCGAGCGCGACCCGGGGCGGGTCTACTGCATCGAGAGCGTCTTCTTTCTGAAGATGTACTGGGAGCGCCACCCCGAGCACCGGGAGCGGCTGCGCGCGCTCGTCGAGCGCCGTCAGCTCCGGGTGCTGGCGTCGTCGTTCACCACGCCCGACACGCTCCTGCCCCACGAGGAGTCGCTCTTCCGTGACTTTCACCTCGGGCAGGCGTGGCTGCGCTCGCAGCGGCTGCACGTGGAGCCGCGCACGGCGTACTTCCCCGACAACTTCGGCCACTCGCCGCACCTTCCGTCGCTCATGAGCGCCGTGGGCGTCGAGGCCGTCTCGCTCACGCGCATCGACGGCATGCACTTCATCGCGTCGGACTACCGCAGCCAGCGCGCGTTTCCCTTCGAGCGCTCGACCGCCGCGCTGCTCCAGAAGGACCTTCGCACGCTCGACTTCGTGTGGCGCTCGGACGACGGCGCCGAGGTGCTCTGCCACTGGAACGCGTTCACGTACTTTCAGGGCGACATGCTCGCGCACCTGGGCGTGGTGCGGTGGGCCGGCGTCGACGCGGCGATCCCCTGGCGCACGCGGCGCCACATCGCGCGGCGCATCGACGGCTTCGTGCGCCAGCTCGCGCCGCTCGCCCGCACGCCCTACCTCCTGTGCCCCATCGGCATGGACTTCAACGCGCCCATCCCCGACCTGCGCCCGCTCCTCGAGCGCTACAACCGCGAGCGCTACGCCGACACGGGGACCTTCGTCGTGCTCGCGGGCCTCGACGACTACTTCGAGCTCGTCTCGCACCACCGCGCGGCGCTGCCCGCGCTCTCCATCGACCCCAACCCCTACTGGATGGGCTTCTACGCGTCGCGCCCCGAGAGCAAGCAGCGGCCCGCCCGCGTCGCGCGCTCGCTCGTGCTCGCCGAGAGGCTCTCGGCGCACGAGCCCCCGCGCGCCGAGATCGAGGACGCGCTGAGCGAGGCGTGGCACGCGCTCGTGCTGCACAACCACCACGACGCGATCACGGGCACCTCGCCCGACCGCGTGTGGCACGGCGAGCAGAAGCCCCTGCTCGAGCGCGCCGAGGTCGCCGCCCGGCGCGCCCTCGCCCTCGCCGCGCTCACCGCGACCCCCGAGCGCGTGATCGAGCCCCACGGGGACGGCTCCCTGCGCTGGTGGCGCGAGGGCTCGACGGTGCGCGTCGTCACCCCGCGCTACCGGCTCACGCTCTCCGAAGACGCCGGCGGGTGCGTCGCGAGCCTCGTCGCCGAGGGCGAGGAGCTGCTCGCGGGCGGCGGCTTCGACCTCGTGGCCTACGCCGACGAGGGCGGCCTGTGGCGCCTCGGGCACGAGTACGCGGGCGGCGCCTTCAAGCAGGTCGACCGCGCGAGCCGGCACCGCTGCCCGATCGACGTGAAGGGCGACGGCCGCGAGGTGACGCTCACCGCGAAATGGTCGCTGCGGGGCCACGTCTTCACGCGCACGCTCACCTGCCGCGCCGACGCGCCCGAGCTCCGGCTGCGCGTCGCGGGCGTCGCCGCGCGGAGGCTCACCGTGACCTGCGCGTGGGAGACGGCGCTCGCGAACGCCGACCTCGAGATGGACACCGTCGGCGGGCGCATCACGCGCCCGCACGAGCGGCACCACCGGCCGACGTTCTGGCCCGTGCCCACGTCGCTCACGGCGCGCGGCGCCTCGCGCGCGCTGCACGCGTGCTTCGAGGCCCCCTCGGCGGCGTCGCTGAGCCCCGAGGGGGCGCTCGAGTGGATCGTCGCGCGCAACGCGCCCAAGGAGCGCGCGTTCTTCGGGCTGCTGCCCGTGCTCGCCCACCCCATCGGGGGCACCGTCGACGAGACGCAGACGCACGAGGCCGCCGTCTTCGTCACGGCGATCGACCGCGACCCCGCGGCGCTGCTCCGCCGCGTCGCGCGGAGCTGGCTGCCCGAGGCGCACCGCGCCCTCGACGCGGACGCCGCCGCGCGGGTGCGCTGCGACGACCCCGCGGTCACCGTCGGCGCGTTCAAGCGCGCCGACCGCGGCGAGGGGCTCATCGTGCGGCTCGTCTCCGACGCGACGCCGCGCACCGTGAGCCTCGGGCTCGCGGGCGCGACGGTCGACCGCGCCGCGCGCTGCGACGCGAGGGAGCGCGACCTCGAGGCGCTCGCGGTCGACGGGGGCCGCGCGCGCGTGCCCCTCCAGGGGCGCTTCACAACTGTGAGACTCGTTCCGCGCGAGCGGTCGTGAGCACCGAGCGGTAGACGTCTTCGAGGCGCGAGACGCACGCGTGGAAGTCGTAGGCGCGCGCGAGGTCGAGGCACCGCGCGCGCGCGGCCGCGAGCACCTCGGGGTGCTCGATGAGGTCGTCGACGCGCTCGGTGAGCGCGCGCACGTCGCCCGCGGGGAAGCGGAACCGCGGGCCGGGCGCGAGGTCGGCGGCGGCCGTCTCGGGCCCCTCGGCGACCAGGGGCGGCAGCGCCATCGCCAGCGATTCGAGCACGGCGATGCCTTCGAGCTCGATGGCGCCGCAGTGCACGAAGAGGTCGGCCGCGGCCAGCAGGTCGAGCAGCCGCTCGCGCGGCAGGAACCCCACCTCGGCGCCGCCGGGGAGCCCCTGCGCGAGCGCGCGCAGCTCCTCCTCGCGGGGCCCGCTGCCCGCGACCACGACCGAGATCCGCTCGGCGTGGCGCGACGCCCTCACCGCTTCGAGGAGCACCTCCTGGTGCTTCTCGGCCGCGAGACGGCCCACCATCATCACGAGGAAGCGGCCGCGGTGCGCGGGCTCGCGCTCGACGGCGCGCGGGGCGACGTCGGGCGGCACGCCGTTCGACACCACGAAGGTCGGCGCGCGCAGCCCGTGCTCGCGCAGCTTGCGCTCGGCGAAGGGCGACGGGCACACGACGGCGTCGGCGCGGCCGTAGTGGTGCGCGATCCACTCGCGGTAGAGCAGGTCGCTCAGCCACCGCCAGTGGATGCCCACGTTCTCGAGGGCGTTCTCGGGCTGCACGTGGAACGCCGCCACGACGGGCCGCCCCGCGCGCCGCGCCTCGTCGAGCGCCACGAGCGACAGCCAGAACGGGAACTGCAGGTGCACAACGTCGACCTCGCGAAAGGCTCGCGCGAGCACGCTTCGGATGGGGTGGGCCATCTCGAAGTGCATGCGCTTCATCGCCTGCACGGGCAGCGTGAAGCCGGGGAGCACCACCGAGTCGTCGCCGTGCGCCTCGGCCCCCACCACCGTGACGCGGTGGCGCTTGCGGAGCGCGTCGACGAAGCGGTGACCCGCCACGACGCCGCCCGCCGTGCTGGTGTTGATCGTGTCGGCCACGAATGCGATGCGCATCGGCGCCCTCCTCGACGTGTGAGGTGAATATGGCGCGCGGGAGATCGTTCGGCGTCGAACGATGTCCTCTCCAGCAGCCTTGAGCACGGGCGCCGCGGTGTAAAGGGGCGGCGGGCGCGCCCGGGGCTGGCGCCCGAGCAAGGCGCCTCGCGGAGCGCGGAGGGGCTGGTGTATGGTCGCGCCCGATGTCTCGGATCGCACCGCTCGCCGCCCTGCTGCTCGCGCTCGCCGCGTGCAGCGACCCGACCTCGACACCGCCGCCCGCGCCCGACGCGGCCGCGCTCGACGCCGCGACGCCCGACGCGCCCTCCCCCGACGTCGTCGAGGCGCGCGACGCCGCGATCGACCTCGGCGACGCCTCGCAGGCCGACGCGCCCGACGCGCGCGACGTGAGCGACGCCTCCGACGCGCGCGTCGCGCCCGACGCGGCCGGCGCGCGCGACGCCGCGGTCGACGCGCCCTCCGACGCGGGCACGTGGAGCGGCTCGGACGAGATCCTCGGCACGCTGCGCGGCATGTGCGGAACGATCCGCGGCATGCTGCACTCGCCGACGCCTTCGCTCCTGCGCGACGACCTGACCTTCGTGGCCTCGGAGCGCTACGAGCGCGCGGCGCTCTCGGCCGGGGGCCAGCGGCTCTACGACACCGCGAACGCGGGCGGGAGCTCGAGCGAGTCGGAGGTGATGGCCTTCGAGGTGCTCCACTACTGCGAGGGCGCGTCGCTCCTGCGCACCGAGACCGAGATCCGCTACGCGCCCCCCGACGACTCGGGGCCCAACTCCATCACCGACATCCTCGTCGAGGTCGGCGGCGAGCGCGTGGGCGTGAGCGTGACGCGCGCCTACCTGCCGCGCCCCATGGTCTTCACCGACGCGGCCGCGCGCGACCTCCTCGTGCGCAAGCTCCAGGGCATCAACCGCAGCTCGATGCGCGTGCTCCCCGAAGACCGCTGGGTCAAGCAGATCCTCCACGTGCTCGCCGTCGACGCCGCGTCGGCCGACGCCGTGGCGCGCGCCTGGGCCACGATCGACGCGCCCACGCGCGCCGACACCATCGTGGTGGTCACCGTCACGCAGGGCGGCGGGTTCATCTACTGCAACCCCGACCCCCCGCTCGGCAGCGAGTGCCCGCCCATCGGGGGCTGACCGGCCTCGATCTCGAACACCTCGACGCCGCCGTCGCCGTAGGCCACCGCCACGCGCCGCCCGCCCGGCGCCATCGCCGCGAAGGCGCACGCGC
>JBDHVF010000444.1:0-6825 GCA_039809605.1 Polyangiales bacterium
GAGGCGTACTTCCGCACGCCGCGCACGACCATCACCGCGTGGGTGAACCTGCTGGCCGTGCTCGAGCAGAACCGCGGCGCCGACTGGCGGTCGCTGCTCGGGCAGGTCGAGGTCGCGGCGGACCCGGGCGCGGCGGTGGCGCCGGACGACGGCGACGCGCCGGCGGAGGACGCAGCGGCGCCGCGTGGCGCGGACGACGATGACCTCTCGAGCTTCCGGCTCTGAGCCGTCGTCGGCGTTCCACCGGCTCCACGAGCGCGTGCAGCGGTGGATCTGGCAGCAGGGCTGGGACGCCCTGCGCGACGTGCAGGAGGCCGCGACGAACGCGATCCTCGAGCGTCGCGGGGACGTGATCGTCGCGGCGGCGACGGCGAGCGGCAAGACCGAGGCGGCCTTCCTCCCGATCTGCTCGTCGCTGGTCGACGACGCGCGCGGGGGCGTGCGCGCCGTCTACATCGGCCCGTTGAAGGCCCTCATCAACGACCAGTTCCTCCGGCTCGAGCAGCTCTGCGAGGCGCTCGAGATCCCCGTGCACCGGTGGCACGGGGACGTCGCAGCGGTGCGAAAGCGAGCGGTGTTCGAGGACCCCGGGGGCATCCTGCTGATCACGCCCGAGTCGCTCGAGGCGCTCTTCGTCCACCGGGGGCACACGCTCGCCACGCTGTTCGCACGCCTCGAGTTCGTGGTCGTCGACGAACTCCACGCGTTCGTCGGGACGCCGCGCGGACGGCAGCTCCAGTCCCAGCTCCACCGGGTGGAACACGTCCTCGGCCGTCGCGTGACGCGCGTCGGGTTGAGCGCGACGCTGGGGGACATGTCGATCGCGGCGGAGTACCTGCGCCCCGGCCACGGCGACGACGTGGTGAGGATCGAGTCCTCGGCGGCGACGCAGGAGCTGCGGATCCAGGTGCGCGGGTATCGGGTGAGAGCCCCGCACGAGATGACTTCGGCCGCCGAGGAGTCCGACGAACGTCTCGGCGCGCCCGACGAGGTCGCCGCACACCTCTACAAGGTGCTCCGCGGGGCGAACCACCTCGTGTTCGCCAACTCTCGGAGCCGCGTGGAGGAGCTCGCCGACGGCCTTCGACGGATGAGTGAACGGGACCGCGTGCCGAACGAGTTCCACCCCCACCACGGCGGCCTCTCGCGCGAGCTGCGGTTCGACGCTGAGGCGATGCTGAAGGACGGCGCGCGGCCCGTCACGGTGATCAGCACGAGCACGCTCGAGATGGGGATCGACATCGGCAGCGTGAAGAGCGTCGCGCATGTCGGTGGGCCGCCGTCGGTGGCGACGCTGAGGCAGCGTCTGGGGCGTTCCGGCAGGCGCGGCGAGCCCGCGATCCTGCGGGCCTACGTCGAGCAGGAGGAGGTCGACGCCCGTTCTTCGATCGACGAGGAGTTGCGGGTCGAGCTCGTCGAGGCGGTCGCGATGGTGGACCTGCTCATCCAGCGCTGGTGCGAGCCGCCCGACGACAGCGCCCTGCACCTGTCGACGCTCGTGCAGCAGCTCCTGTCGACGATCGCGCAGTACGGAGGCGTCCGCCCGGCCGAGGCGTGGAAGCTCCTCTGCGAGCGCGGTCCGTTCCGTGCGGTGGATGCGCGGCTCTTCGGGGACTGTCTCCGCGCCCTGGCGAAGGCCGACCTGGTCGCGCAGGAGCAGGACGGGACGCTCCTGCTCGGCGGGCGTGGCGAGCGGCTCGTCAACCACCACACGTTCTACGCGGCCTTCGAGACGCCCGAAGAGTATCGCGTCGTCCACGAGGGGAGACCGCTCGGCACGCTCGCGACGGTGCTCCAGGGAGAGACCACCCAGTACTTCATCTTCGCGGGGCGCCGTTGGCGCGTGCGCTCCATCGACCACGAGCGACGGGTCATCGACGTCGTCCCGGCGCAGGCGGCGAGGTTGATGGTGCGCGGCTCGGGGGCGGGCTTCGACGTGCACGACCGCGTGCGCGAGAGGATGCTCGCGGTCTACGCGGCGCAGGACGTACCCGTCTACCTCGACGCCATCGCGCGCGAGCTCCTCGCCGAGGGGCGGCAGAGCTTCAAGCTCCGGGCTCTCGGTGAGGTGCGGGTGATCCGCGGCGGGGAGGACACCCTGGTGCTGCCATGGCGCGGCACGCGGATCGTCCGCACGATTGGCCACCTCCTCGCGGCGCGCGGGCTGGCCATCTCGACCGACGGGTTTGCGGTCGTGGTGCACCACGCGAAGGTCGAGACCACCGTCGAGCACCTCCGTGAACTCACCGACGCGGCGGTGCCAGACCCTGCCGCGCTCGTCGCGAAACTGCGCGCGCCGACGGTCGAAAAGTTCGACGCGTATCTCACGGAGGACCTCCGTCGCCGCGAGCTCCGGGGCCGAGGGCTGTCGATCCCCGAGGCGCACCGTACGCTTCGCGAGATCGTCGCGAAGAGCGCGCGCGCGGGGGAATGAACGACCATCCGCTGATCCTTCGTGGAAGGGGGCGTTCCTCGCCCTCCACGAGCGGTGCGCCACGCCGCCGAAGCCCGTGTCGAGCATGCGGCCGAGGCGCGCGAGCGAGGCGTCGCCATCGCTGCGAAGACCCGACGCCGTTTCGACGGGCGACGGCCGCGACGATCCCACCCGGGTCAGCTGGCGAGGCGGTGCGGGTGCACCTTCATGCGGATCTGGAACGGCACCTCGCCACGCACAGCGACCGGCGTCAGGGCCTCCAGCGCGTCGCGCAACAACTCCGGCAGGGTCGCGGGCTCTGCGCCCTGCCATGCGACCTTCACCCGAGGCTGTGCATCGGGCGCGAGCGTGAGTTGTACGACGAAGGGGGCAGGCGCAGTGACGGGGTGCTCCTCCGCGAGGCGCTCCATCGTGCGGTGCACGGACTCGATGAGCTCCGTCAGCGCCGGCACGTCGACCCTCGCGGCGAGCTCCGCATCCGCGAGCAGGAGCGTGATGCCCTCGATCGCGACGTGGCCCGTGTCGACCTTCGGCCCGCCGCTCGGCCCGAAGGCCACGGCCCGTCGCCCTACCGGAGCGCTCCCTTCGTCGGCAGCGAGCGCCCGGTCCGACGGCGGGCCGGACGACGCGGTGCGGTGGTCGTCGTGCTCTCGGTGGCGGCGCTCGCAGCGCTGAGCCGCGCACGCCCCGGCCCTCGCGCGAAGGTCGAGCGAGGCGACGGCGTCGCGCCGGGGTCGCCGGTCGAGCACGCGATCGCGCTGGCACCGGGCTCCGAGAACAGCGTGTGCCTCGTCACCCGCAACGAGCTGGATCGGCAGGAGGCGCTCTGCTACCCCGGCGGCCGCCGTCCGGTGACGCGCGGCACCGACATGGTGGATGCGCCGCGCGTGTACCAGGTGCCCGATGCGCGGCGGGTCGTGACCGGCGAGCTCGTCGTCGACGGTCACGGCGACATCTTCACGCTCGACTGGTACCGGCCTGCGACGAGGCTCGACCTTCCCCCGGATGATGCCAACGGACGCCCCGTCCAGATCGTGCCTCACGTGCACGGGGCCGGGTACCCCCTCGTCGCCCGTATGACGAGCGGCGCGATTCGGTTCCTCACGCGCGACAGACGCTGGCGCGACATCGCCGAGTCGCCGACGCGTGCCCGGTCCATCGCCGCGCATCGCAGCCTGCTCTGCGCGATCCTCTCGGAGGGTGGCGTCCACTGTTGGGAGCGGTCGTCCATGGTCTCGCTCGAGATGGGCATCGACGAGGGCGTGCGTCACGCAGGCATCGACGTGCCCTCGCTCGCCCTGCCCGTCGTCGAGGAGTTCTCGCTCGCGCCCAACGAGTACGAGCACGGTGGCCCGCAACTCCTGTGCGCGCGGAGCGCCCGAGGCGCGGTCGCGTGCGCCGCCGTCAGCCCCTCGGACGTCGCTCTCGTCGGCGCATGGTTGATCTCGCAGCCGGTACCGCTCCAGGGCAACGTGCCCCCCGCGCGCCTCGTGGCCGTGGGTGCGTACGACGTGTGCGTGATCGGGCGCGACGACCGGGTGTGGTGCGCCTGGGGGCCAGAGCACGACCCGCCCTCGCGGCTCGACGGGAGTCCCCTCGCGTTCCGCCGCGTGCCGATGCTCGACGGCGTGGCGGAGATCGCGCTCGCACGCGGCCCGGGCTGCGCGCGCTGGCCCTCAGGCACCGTGCGCTGCTGGGGGCCCGTGGCGCGCGGCGGCGCTGTCATCGAACGTTGGACCCCGGTCGCGATGTCCGACATCGACCGCGCGGAGCGGCTCGTGGCTGGCGGCGACGCGTGGTGCGCGCTCCAGCGTGGGGTCCTCGTGTGTCGCGTCGCGTACGGGTCGGACTGGTACGAGCACCGCGCGGAGGTGAGCCGCCCGTGGACCATCGCGCGGCCCGAGAGGATCACGTCCGCGTCCACGCCCGCCGCCTTCCTCTGCGTGACCCTGGAGAGCGGCGCGTTGGAGTGCGGCTCGGGTGAGCAGATCGCACGGATCGAGAGCCCCCAGCACCTGCATGACGTGGTGTTTACGGGCGATCGCCGGTGCGCTGCTCGACGACAGTTGCGCCCTGCTCCGCGACGGGCGGCTACGATGCCCCGTCGAGCACGGCCTCGACACGAGGGAGGCAGTCCCAGGGCCACTTCTCGACACGCTCGGCGGCGCCCTGCGCATGGGAGCGGACCTGTCGAGCGGTGGGTGCGTCGTCGGGGTCAACGGCCGCGTCGCCTGCAACCGGCCGTTCGAAGGGCCGGCGCTGGTGCGAGGTCTCAAGGGCGTGGAGGAGATCATCGACGCGGGCGTCCAGTGCGCACGCCGCGCCGACGGCCGCGTGCTGTGCTGGGGGCGCAACGTCGCGAACACGCTCACGGCCGAAGATCAGGCACGCTCCCCGAGGCTCGTGCTGCTGCGACGTTCAGGGCACGCGGGGCGCCCGGCGCCGCTCCGCGTGGGCACGCGACGCGTGGTGCGCCTACGCTGGTCGTCGTGGCAGGCAGGTCGTCACGTCGCGCGCCGATGCAGTCGATGGTGCGCCTGTTGGCCTGACGTGCGCCGTGTGTACGGACGGGCACTGGCCCTCGCCGGCGGATGATCGTCGGGCACCTCGCCCTGCGGCGCGTCTACTCAAGCTCGTCCCTGACGTCGGGCCATGTCTGCGGGGGTGGCGGCGGGGGCAACTTCACCCACGACGCAGGGAGGCCTGAAGGCCGCGATGCCTCCGGATCCACCCACCACAGGTCGGCATTCCAGGTGCTCCTCGACCCGGACTCCGCGTCAAAGCGGGGCGCTGGGACGGGCCGCATGACGAGCGCGCCGATCCTCGTCTCGTCACCCCGATCCGCAGAAGAGCGCAATTGCCACGCGCCGACACTCGCGAGCAACGACGCGGTCGCAGCGAACGTGGCCACGCTCCAGCGTCGTCGGCGGCACGCCGCGGCGGACTTCCCGAGGAGCGCCGCGCCCCCGCTCGCGACCGCGCCCACAAGCAGCGCGAGCGCGGCCCCGGACCCCAGCGCGACGGCCCGCGCGCGCGCACGTGTGGCCGCGCCTTGGAAGCCCCCGGGCATCGACCGGGCGCGCTCGGGAAGCGGCGGCACCTCTCTCGAGGGGACCACGCGGAACGCCACGCGCTCGGGTGGCCTGGAGGGCCGCAGCCCCGTCGTGTCGGTGCAGCGGTACTCGGCCACGTCACCGCGCGTTGAGACGCGGTACTCGAACGTGGCCGACGGCCCCTCCGTGTGACTCGGCGTGGGCTGGTTGGTCGACCAGCTCCTGGAGGAGAGCTGACACGCGAGCGGCCCGTGGACCGACGAGAAGGAGTGCCCCGACGGGAAGTCGTCCCACGAATTGCTGTAGTGCCACACGACCGGGCCGATGAGGCAGTAGCCCGAGATATCGCCCGAATGGCTGCCGACGAACTCCCCGGCCTGGAGGACGCTCGGGTAGCAACCCCACCAGGATACCCAGGGCGCCTCCCCCAGCAGGCGCTCGGCCTCGTCGACGTCGATCTGGGTCAGTGCGGGCTTGGTCTTGCTCGCGACTGACGTGGCCACGGTGCGGAGTGCTCGGGGCGGCTGCCCCCGCGCGAGCACCGCGCCGGCGAGCGCAATGCTTGCCAGCGCCGCTGCGGGCCACACGCCCATCGAGAGGCCAGCGTCGCCCGTGGAACCCATCGCGCGAACGACGGTACCACCGCGCGCCGGTTGGGAGCGCGGACGCGCCGCAGTACGCGTCGCTCGAGCTCACTGCACCGCGGCGTCACCGACATGAGGGCGGGCCTCGCCGCATGGGCTGAGCGACTGGGACCGGCGAGCGCCTGCGCTCGTGTACGATCGAAGTGATGGGTGCACGCTCCGTGGCACGGCTCCTGGTCCTGGGTGCGTTGGCTGCGTGTATGCGGCCCATCGCTCCTTCGGCCAGCCGCCCCGTCCCACGTGCGTCGCCCGATGTCGCCGTGGTCGCTGCCGTCGACGCTGCGCCTGTGCCACCTCCGGTGGAGCCTCCGGTGACCGAGGACGACGAGGGCGCCGACCGGGCCGCGCGCGTATACATGTTCCAACGCACCGCGCTCGCCGCCGACGAGCCGTGCACGTCGGCGCAGCGCGAGGCCGGCGAGTGCATGGGCTACGACGACCCGATCACGCAGGAGATCCTCGACCGCGACGCGCGCGCGATCACGGCCGCGCCCCGCCGCGCCCCGCGCGCCGCCCCGTGGCCCTCGTGGGACCGCCGCGCCATCACCCCCGCCATGCGCCGCATCGCCGAGCGCCTCGGCGTCGACGACGACGTGCTCGCCGCCGTGCACCGCAACGGCTTCGCGGTCGTGGCGCGCGACGCGTGGGACTCCCCCTACGCCGCCTACCGCGACCTCTACCGCGCCGAGGTGCC
>JBDHVF010000445.1:0-6821 GCA_039809605.1 Polyangiales bacterium
CCGGAGCGCCCGCGCGGGCCCGCCTCGCTCGACCTCGAGCACGTCGCCCGCCCCCGCCTCCGCGCCCTCGCCCGCCATCGCCCGGCAATCGCCCGCCGCCCCCCGCGACGCCCCGACCGCCCCGGACGCTCGACGGAGCCCCCGCACGGGCCCGCCACGGGGCGCCTCGCGTGCTCCACGACGCGGGCGCGACCGGCACCCGAAGCGCCAACGTGCAACCCACCGAACTGCTCGAGGCTACACGCTCGACCGCACCGCCGCGAGCTCGCGCCACGCGTCGATGACGCCTCGGCATGGTGCGCCTCGCACGCGCACCTCCCCACGCGCACCCACACTCACGCACACGTATTCAAGACTAGGCGCAAGACCCACGTTTAGCTGCGAGAACTGCGAACGAGGGCCCTACGCTCGCCGTTCCGTCGCGTTCAACGCCTTGCTATCGCATACACATGTCAACCCGTTGACTGCACGAGTTGATGAACGTCATAGCGAAAAGAGCGTGTTGCGTTGCATACGCGCGACGATACGCCTGATTCCGAGGGGCTGTCTTCGATATGCGAGTGTCACCGAAACCCCTACTAAGATACTACTCTAGTAGCCCTTTCGGTGCTGTGAGCGTACATGCGTCGAGCTCCTACATCACATCACGAGCGCGTCGCCGACTACGGCTGTTGCCGCGGTGGGCTTGGCCGGGGTGGAGCACGACGTCGTTGGGCATCGGGCGCGCGTGGGCGCCATAGACACGCGTGATGGAAGTGCAGTTCGACGCGGCGCTACCGGACGCTGAACGTATGGCAGTCGGTGATGACCCCGATCGAACTGTTGGCGCTCGTGCAGAGGTGATAGCGGCTTCCCGGCGCCAACGAACTCGGCACCGTGATGCTCTGACTGGCGCTCGCCGCGCCGGTCGTCGTCACAACGGCAAGCTCTCTGCCGTCGTCGCGGCGAATGATGACGCGCACGTAGCCCGTGATGTTCGACGCCGTCCATGCAGCCGTGAACGTGTCCCTTCGCGCGAAGCTGCCACCGCTGCTCGGCGACGTCATGGCGATCGTCGGCGTCGGAGAGGTGACGCTGAAGGTGCGGCAATCGGTGACGGTGCCGATCGTGCTGTTGGCGCTCGCACATACGTCGTAGCCGCCGCCTGGCGCCCACGAGTTCGGCACCGTGATGCTCTGACTGGCGATCGGCGCGCCCGTGATCGTGGCGGTCGCGATCTCAGTGCCGTAACGCCGGATGACCACGCGCACGTAGCCCGTGATGTTCGACGCCGTCCATGCAGCCGTGAACGTGCCACCCTGCGCAAAGGCGCTTTCGGAGTTCGGCGAATTCACACTAATCGTCGGGCTCTCGCATGCGCCTCCGAAGCAGCCTTGGCCTGATGGGCATCGGCGTCCGCATGCGCCGCAGTTGGCCGGGTCCGTAAGAATGTCACCGCACCCCGCATCACGAATGATGTGGTGAATCGGGCCTACGATCCTCACAGGACGGTGCAAGTGGTAGAACCAAGCTGCCGAACTGCCAACCAGCGTGAGCGACACCGTAAATACAGAGCTCCGGTAGCCGACCTGGATGTGCTTACGCGCCCGGTCAATGAGTACATCAAGTCTGCCGAGCGGCGGGTAGGTCGGCGGAGGCGGGATCGACGGTGCCGGTGGTCGAGGCTCTGGAGCCGAAGGCCCAGTTGTGGGACGACTCGAACCCCCTGGCGGCTCCGCGTCATGTTCGCGACCGCTCGCTGGGGTCGGCAACGCGACGCGCGGAAGTTCGTGCGTAGCAAAGCCGGTCTGCTCGTCTGCGACGTCCGTATCCCGGCGGAAGCCAGCGTTTCTTTGCGACCACGTGCGCGGCCACACGCGGACGTGAAGCTTGCCGCCGATCGCGAGCAGCGCGCCGAAGCTGTAGCCGTGACGAGGCAGCACGCCCTCGGGCTCGCGTTCGCCGTGCGTAGCCCCCGCGACGATGCGCACGAAGGCGCCTCCCGCGCCCGAGCGCGTGTCGGAGGTCGCCGCGGAGTGCACGTGTCCCGAGAGGTGAATGTGCGCGTGATTGCGCGTCCAAGTGTCGGCGTCAGCCTCGTCTCGCAGCCACCCGTCGCCGAAGGGGTGGTGCGAGAGAACGAGCACGACCTCATGGGCGCCAACGGGCTCGGCGAGCGCATCGGCGAGCTGCCGCTTGCCGAGCCGAAGGGCGTGCAGGTCGGGGCCAAACGCGTTCTCGTCGGCAGCGAGTAGCGCCGTGTTGAGGCCCACCAGCCGGACCTTTAGCCCGCCGTCCGCTGCGAGTGTGTGCGTCCAGTAGAGCCGGGGCTCCTTCGACTCCCCCTTCGCGCGGCAGGCATGGGCGAGCTGCTCGACGAACGCGAGGTAGTTCGACTGCCGCTTCGCAAGATGCGCGCGGGTGTCGTCGTCGACGAGCGCGTCGTCGACCGTGACCTCGCCCGAGCGGAGCCCCTTCAGCGTGAGCTTCGCCTGAAGTGATCGGTCCACGGGTCGCTGCACGTCGTGGTTGCCCGGCACCGCGTAGACCGCCTCGAGCGGAACGCCGGCCGCCTTGGCGATCTCGCCGAGCCACTGCGCCGCGCGCTCGTACTCGTCCTTCGCGACGCACGCGCCGCTGAACGCGATGTCGCCCGTGACGAGGATCACGTCCGGGCGCGGCAGACCAGCGGCAATCTGCTTCGCCACGTCGTCGCGCAGTGCGCCGAGCACGAGCCGCTGGTCGGCCTCGTGGCTCGCGCCCCCGTGACCGATGTGGATGTCGGACAAGTGGAGCCACGTGAATAGGTGAGTGCCCGCCATGACCCTGCGAAGCATCGCCGAACTTCACGCGGAAGCGCAAGAGCCTGCCGCATCTTCGCCGACGTTCACCATGCGCGGCGCCGCCCGGCGCGTTGCTCCTCGTGATCGCCGCGGGCGGTGAACTCGCGCCCGTGCTCGAGGTGCTCGGCGCCGACGCCACCGTCCGCGAGACGCTCGCCGCGATCGTGCCCGAGCTCGCGCTGCGCGTCGCTGTGACGTGCGCGTTCGACCTAGCCCGTCGCCACGCCGGCTCCGGCGACGTGGGCAAGTCGCGGTAGCACAGGCCGGTCGCGATGATTGTGTTGCCAGGCCGCTTCATGTCCGGCGATCATCTTCGCATGCGCATCCAGTTGATCTTGACGTTGCTCCTCGTGCTCGTCGCGTGCCGCGAGTCGAGTGGCAACGCGCGCCCGCCGACGGAGAGGCCAGTGCAAGCCGCTGCCGTAGCGGCCTCATCGCAGGTGCCGTCGCCGACGCCCTTACCGACGCCATCACCGGCGCCGAGTCAGTCAGCCGTCACAGGGCGTGAGCTCCTCGCGTACCTGCGCGCGACGGCGCCGCATGCGGGCGGCGGTCCCTACGACTGGCTCACCCAGGCCGTCACCGAGTGCGTGGAAGGCGACGATGCGCCTCGCACGGCGATCAGAGGGGCAGCGTGCTTCGAGCGCGCCGCTTCGCGCGCCCGGCAGCGCGCCGCAGAGTTGCACGCGCTGACGCCGCCGGCGTCCCTCGCAGCGACGCACCGCGCGCTCCTCGCGTTGATCGACGCCGAGGAGCACGCCGTGACGCAGGTCGCGACCCAGGTCGCGAGCGTCGCTCGCATGGTCGACCGACGGCGTCGGCATCAGACTTGGTCGGCCGTGTGGGGCGGCGAAGAACCCTACATCGCCGAGCTCGATGCGGCGCGACACATCGAGGGCGCGCCGATCCAGGCGCAACTCGATTGGGTCGCCGCGATGAACCGCGAGTGCGATCGTGTGCTCCGGTGCGAGAACCGCGACGCTGTGTTCGTCCGGGGCGGCAGGGCGCAGATCCGCTGCCACTGGCGCACGGCGGTCGACGCGTTGACGGGCGAGGAGGCGTCGTACTCGGTGGTCGCTGATAGCGATTCGACGTTGCCGGCGTGCGACGGCACGAGGGCTCCGTGCCACGACCCACCGGGCGGGTTCAGACGCTAACGGGGATCGTCGGCCGCCACGCTTGAAACGCGCATGCGCACGTGATGGGCGTGCAGCTCGACGCGGCGATCAGCGCCCGCGCGTGGCGCATGGAGGCCGCGGCCGACACCGCGCGGGCGCTCGTGCTCCTGCGCCGCGCTGAGGTGCACGAGCGCCGCACCTGGTTCCGCGAGGTGCGCGCTGGCGCTACGTGCGCGAGATGCGCCGCTCGTACGTCGAGCAGCGGGGCGCGTGGGTGTGGCTGCTCGGGCGCGCCGTGGTGACGCTCGGCTGCGTGTGCGAGCGCCCGTCGACGTGTTACCGCGTCGCGCTCGCGGCGATGCTCGCGCGGTGCGGCGCGATCTACGCCGGCGAGCGCCCACCTGCGCCCTGGTGGCCCGAGGCCGCGGATCTGCGCCTCCCGATGACGAGGGTCGCACAAGCGTAACTGCGTGTGCCACTACCGGATGCACGCGCCCGTGACACAGGTCTGTCCCACAGCGCAGGCGCGCCCGCACGCACCACAGTTCGAGACGTCCGTCGCGAGCGACACGCAGCGATCGCCGCATGCGGTCTGGCCCGCGGCGCAGGCGCAGGTGCCGCCCACGCACGACAGGCCCGCCCGGCAGGCCCGCCCACACGCGCCGCAGTGGTCGACGTTCGTCTGCGTGTCGATCTCACAACCGTTGACCCCGCTGCCATCGCAGTTGGCGAAGCCTGGGTTGCAGCGCGTGACGCAGACGCCGGCCACGCACCCAACAACGACGTTGGGGGCCCCGCCGCACGTGCGGCCACACTCGCCGCAGTTGTGCACGTCAGTCGAGACGTTGATGCACGCGTCGCCGCATCGCGCGAGGCCCGGCGCGCAGATCTGAGCACAACGGCCCGCGATGCACTCCTGCCGGTCGCCGCAGGCGTTTCCGCACGCGCCACAGTGGGCGTCGTTGGTCGCGAGGTTCACGCACTCTCTTCCGCACGCGGTGGAGCCGCGCGGGCACGCGCAGCGGCCCGACTGGCAGTCCCGGCCATCCATGCACATGTGGCTGCACGCGCCGCAGTTGCGGTAGTCGCTCTGCGTGTCAACGCAGGTGCCCCTGCACACCATCCACGGCGCCGCGCACACGCAGCGGCCGCCCGAGCAGCTCTGGCCCGAGGGGCAGCCCCAGCCGCACATGCCGCAGTTGGTGGAGTCGGTCTGTAGGTCGCGACAGGTGCCGATGCAGTCTGTGAATCCGTCCGGGCATGAGCGTAGGCACTCGCCCCGTTGGCACTGCTCGTGTGCAGCACATCGGCGTCCACATGAGCCGCAGTTACGCGCGTCAGTTGCGTACCTAGCCTCACAGCCGTTACGCCGATCGTCGTCGCAGTCACCGAAGCCCGGCCGACACTGGTCCCGCTCGCACACCCCCGCGCGGCAAACCGCACTGGCGTTGTCGAAGGAACACACGTGGCCGCACCAGCCGCAATGGTTGGGGTCGCTCTGGACGTCCCGACACCTCCCTGAGCACTCGAACAGCCCCCCATCGCATGGCACGGCGCACACGCCGCCCACACACACCTCCTGCCCTGTGCAGACGCGGCCACACGCGCCGCAGTTCGCCGTGCTGTCGAGCCGTGTCTCGCACCCGTTGGCCGCGTCCCCGTCACAGTTGCCGAAGCCCGCGTCGCACGCGAAGCCGCAAACGCCACCCGTGCACGTGGCGTTGGCGTGAGGGCGCACGAAGCACGCATGACCACAGCGCCCGCAGTGTAACGGGTCGGTCCCCGTGTCACCGCAGATGTTCGCGTGTACGCCAGCGTCTCCGTCGCCGCGAGGGTCAACGCTCCGCACAGCCCGAACAGTGAGGCCGATAGTTCCCATGAGCAAGAGAACCCCGCCGAGATAGGTGATATCAATGCCGAGTAGCGAGTTCAGGTATCGGAACTGATAGGTTCTACGCGCCGGGTTGAGCAGCATCTCCAGTTTGCCAAGCAGCGGCGTAGTCTTCGCCTGGGCGGCTCTGGACAAGCCACTCGGAGGCTTCGTTTCAGGCTCACGGACAGGACTCGGCAGCGGCATCGCTACACGAGGCAGTCGATGCGTCGCGAACCCGGTCGCTTCGTTGACGATATCGACGTCGCGGCGGAATGCAGCGTTGTCCTGAGACCACTTACGAGGCCACAGTCTCACGAGCAGAGCGCCATTTTCCTCCATGATCGCGCCGAAACTGTAGCCGTGGCTCGGCGGTCGCGACGGGTCCGCTTCACCATGCACCGCGCCTGCCGCAATTCGCACGAAGTCGCCACCTGCACCTGAGCGAGTGCGGTGGTTCTCGGCTTTGTGGACGTGTCCTGAGAGATGAATGTGCGCGTGGTTACGAATCCATGTGTCGGCGTCGGTTTCATCGTGCAGCCATCCCTCGGAGAAGGGGTGATGCGTCAGCACGATCACAACTTCGTGTTGACCGACTGGTTCTGCCAGCGCGTCGGCAAGTTGCCGTTTGCCGAGTCGCAGAGCGCGCGAGTCGGCGCCAAAAGCCTTTTCGTCGGCCGATAGGAGCGCCGTGTTGAGGCCAACAATACGGACCTTCAATCCGCCGCGCGCGGAGAGACGATGCCTCCAATAGAGGCGGGGTTCCTTCTTGGCGGCGTCAGCGCGACACGCTGGTGCCAAGTGCTCGACGAACGCGAGGTAGTTCGCCTGCCGTGTCGCGAGATGCGCGCGGGTAGCGCCGTCGACGAGTGCGTCGTCGACAGTGACCGCGCCCGAGCGCAGCCCGGTCAGCATGAGCATGTGCGGCAGCGGCCGGTCCACGGGTCGCTGCACGTCGTGGTTGCCCGGCACCGCGTAGACCGCCTCGAGCGGAACGCCGGCCGCCTTGGC
>JBDHVF010000446.1:0-6803 GCA_039809605.1 Polyangiales bacterium
GCTGGCACATCGTGACCAGACGCACGGTTCGAGCCGAGCGAGTGGTGAGGTTTGACGCAAACCTGGCCACTACCCGGGAGTCGTCGGGCGGTCGTCCCGTGCGGCCGTTGGGCGCGCGACGCCCGCAGTCGTCGACGACTCGCGCATCACGGCTTGCGTACCAGACGCGATCGACCACCGCTCTACCGAAGTCTGGACCGCGAGGGCTTCCGTTGCGCCAGGGCACTGTAACGAACCACATTTGCCCTTTCTCCTCGACACCCCATGACCCCCTCTGCTCCCCGCCTCAAGCTCACCTACGCCGAGTACCTCGACCTCGAGCGCCGCACGGGCGTGCGCCACGAGTACCTCGACGGCGAGGCGTGGGCGATGGCCGGCGGCACGGCGGCGCACAGCGAGCTCGCGGGCAACGTGATCGTCGCGCTCCGCGCGCTGCTCGGCCGCGGGCGCTGCCACATCTACACGTCGGACCTCAAGGTGCGCGTGAAGGCGACGGGGCTGTCGACCTACCCCGGCGTGTCGGTGGTCTGCGGGCCCGTCGTCGCTGCCGACGACGACCGCAACGCCGCGACCAACCCCACGGCGATCGTCGAGGTGCTCTCCGACGACACCGAGTCGTACGACCGCGGCGCGAAGGCGGCGCACTACCGGCGCATCGCGTCGCTGCGCGCGTACGTGCTCGTGTCGCAGCGCGAGCCGCGCATCGAGGTGTTCGAGCGCGACGACGAGCATGCGGGCTGGACCTTCACCGAGGCCGTGGCGGGCGGGGCCGTGCCGCTGCGCTGCTTCGGCGGCCAGCTCGCGGTCGACGACGTCTACACGGACGTCGCGCTCGTCGATGCGCCTGCGTGACGCGCTCCGCGGAGCATCACTCCGCGGCGTCGTCCTTGGGCTTGCTCGCCGCTTGCGGGAGCACGCCGCGGAAGTGCTCGGCGGTGACTGCGTGGCGAACGTCACCGCGCGCAGTGGCCTCGCCGAGCGCGCGCAGCACCGCCTCGATGAACGCCGAGTCGCCCGCTTCGATCGCGCCGCCGTCGACGCGCTCGATGACCACGCGCGCCTTGTAGAAGGCCGCGCGCAGGATCTCGCCGGCCTCACCCGGAAGGTCGCGCTCGACGACACGGGGACCCTCGTCGCTCGGGTTCGTGAAGAGCACGCGGCCGTCGGGGGTCTCGATGAAGGTGCCGGGGGGTCTCGTGGTCATTGGATGCCTCCGTCATTCTGGCAGCGGGCGCCGCGTCGACGCGCGGACGCGCGCCACCATCGCCTCGGTCTCGAACCCGTACGCGCGCTTCAGGTAGAGGGCGAACACGACGAGGTCCATGTCGCGCTTCAGGCTGTTGCAGTGCGTGCAAGCGGTCACGAGGTTCCGCGGGTCGTCGGCCGTGCCGGGGAGGGGACGATTCGCGAACCAACTCTCGGGGGTGACGTGGTCGATCGACAGGCCGGTGCCCTTGGGGAGCGACGCGAAACCGCGCCCGCAGTAGACGCAGGTGAAGTTGTCGCGCTCCATGATCTGAGCGGCGAGGCCCTTGCCAACCATTGCCAACGTGAGCGTCTCACGCGGCGGTGGGTGCGTCCAACGCGCCGTCGGGGGAGTGGTCAGGTTGCCCGTGAAGCCGCGGGCAACCATGGCCAAGGTTCGCGTGCGCGAACCTCTCGCACGATCCGATCGAAACACCGTCTCTTGGAGCGTTTGACGAGAGGCCCGCACCTGCGGGCCTTGGTCATGGTTGCCCGCGGGTTCACCCGCCGGGCAACCGAGGCGAGCGCTGGTACATCGTGACCAGACGCGTCCCCGTCGCTGACGCTCCGGGGTCTTCTCTTCGTGCGGCGGGTGCTGGTTCGGGGAGGGGGCTCACTCCCCGCGCGACGGCGCGGGGAGTGGAGCGGAGCGTGACGCTCAGTGCGCGGCGGCGAGGGCGGCGTCGATGCGGCGCTGGAACTCCTCGAAGGGGAGCGCGCCGGCGACGAACTTGCCCGCGATGAAGAACGCGGGCGTGCCGATCTGGGCGCCCGTGGCGTCGGCCGCGGCCATGGCGTCGCGGATGCGCGCCTGGTGGGTGTGGTTGTCGAGCGCCGCGCGGAAGCGGTTCATGTCGAGGCCCTGCTCCTGGGCGTAGCGCTCGAGGTCGGCGCGCTCGAGGTGCTGCTGGTTCTGGAAGAGCGTGTCGTGGTAGCGCCAGAAGCCCGCGTTGCCGCGCTGCGCGAACGCCTCCTGCGCGGCCTCGGCCGCGAGCATGGCGTGGTCGTGGAAGGGCAGCGGGTAGTCGCGCCACACGAACTTCACCCGGTCGCCGTAGCGCTGGCGGATCTGCTCCACCTGCGGGCCCACGCGCGAGCAGAAGGGGCACTGGTAGTCGCTGAAGTGCTGGATCACGACGCGCGCGTTGGCGTTGCCGAAGAAGGGCGCGCGGGGGTTGTCGCGCACGGTGTAGACCCGGTTCTCGTCGGGCTGGTCGTTCTGCGCGGCGGGCGCGGGGGCCGCGCCGCCGGGGAGGTACACGGTGCCCGTGGCGCCGTTGGCGATGGTGCGCTCGTAGACGTTCGCGCGGGTGGTGCCGGGCACCGTGCGGATCATCTCCTCGGCCTTGGTCTTCACCTCGTCGATGAGGCGGGTGAAGGCCTCCTCGGGCTGCGCGCCCACGAGGCGGCGGCCGTTGATGAAGAAGTGCGGCGTGCCGTTGGCCTCGACCTGCTGCGCGAGCGCGTGGTCGGCGTTGATCTCGGCGTCGTGCGTGTTGCCCGCCATCGCGGCGTTGTAGCGGGCCATGTTGAGCCCGAGCTGCTGGGCGTAGCGGTCGAGGTCGGCGCGCTCGAGGTGTTGCTGGTTCTCGAAGAGCAGGTCATGCGCCTGCCAGAACTTGGCGTTGCCGCCCTGGGCGAAGGCCTCCATCGCGAGCTGCGCCGCGGGGCGGGCCTTGTCGTGGAAGGGCAGGGGCTCGTTCTTCCACACGAAGCGGATGTCGTTGCCGTAGCGGGTGCGGAGGTTGTGGAGCGTGCCCTCGACGCGCGAGCAGAAGGGGCACTGGAAGTCCGAGAAGACCACCACGGTCACGAGCGCGTTGGCCGGGCCGAGCACCGGCGAGGAGCCCACGGGCACGCGGTAGACGGCGTTGGGGTCCTCCTGGCGCTGCGGCTGCTGGGGCTGCGAGGGCGTCGGGGCGGCGCCGGGCGCGGCGATCGGGTCGGCGACCATGCGGGCGTAGACCTGGTTGCGCGGGGTGATGGTGCGCGCGCGGGCGAGCACGGCGTCGACGAGCTCCTTGAACTTCTCGTAGGGCTGCGCGCCCACGAGGTTCGTGCCGTTGATGAAGAAGTTCGGCGTGCCCTGCGCCTGGACGTTCTGCGCCAGGGTCTTGTCACGCTCGATGGCCGCGTTGTGCGTGTGGCCGTCGAGCGCCGCGCGGAAGCGCTGCATGTTGAGCCCGAGCTGCTGGGCGTAGCGCTCGAGGTCGGCGCGGTCGAGGTGCTGCTGGTTCTGGAAGAGCAGGTCGTGCATCGCCCAGAACTTGGCGTTGCCGCCCTGCGCGAAGGCCTCCATCGCCGCCTCGGCCGCCGGGGTGGCCTTGTCGTGGAAGGGCAGGGGGTTGTTCTTCCACACGATGCGCACGTCGTTGGGGTACTCACGGCGCAGGCGCGTGAGCGTCTCCTCGACGCGGGAGCAGAAGGGGCACTGGAAGTCCGAGAACACCACCACCGTGGCGAGGGCGTTGTTGGGCCCCTGCACCGGCGAGGTGCCCACGGGGATGCGCTCGGCGTCGGCCATGGCCGCGCCGTTGTTCGCGGAGCCCGGCTCCGCGGCGACCTCGCTGCCCGGCTCGGCGGGCGACTTCGACCCCGTGATGTTGCCCACCACGAAGCCGAGCACGAGCGCCATGATGATCGAGATGGCTGCTGCGCCTTTACTCACTGTCTCTCTCCGTTCTCTCTCGAAGCGTTCCTTGTCCGCGCCGTGACGCCGGCGAAGGGCACGCATTGCCCCGCGCGACGCCGCGGCCAAGCCCTGTGATCGCGCCGGTCGTTCGCGATCCCTGACGGTCCCCGCGCGCGCACCGGCGCGGCTCCGCGCGTGCGGGGGCGTTCGTTCGCCTCGTGCGAGCGCGCTCTCGCGCGCCCGAACGGAGCACCGAGGCGCCGACGTCTCCGTCACGAACGGTGCGGCTGCGACGTCGTGATCGAGGTCACGACCCGTGAGGGCACCGATGGGCGACGGGGGACGCGGCGCTCAGGCTGACGGCGGACGCCACGACGTGGGCGCGTGCCCATCGCGCGGACCCGCTTCGTACGGGGTGTCTGCGCAGGCTGCGCCGTCGGCCGGGGGGATGCCTTCGAAGAGGTCGTTCGCACGCGCGGCGTCCCACGCGAGGGCGCCGAAGGCGTGGTGATGCGGGGTGTCGGGCACGTCGACCTGGCAGCCCGGCGTGTTCGGGTCGACGCACACGATGGGCGCGCGCGACTGACCGCCGTCGGGGCGCGGCGCGCGCAGGGCGCGGGCGGCGCGAGAGGCCATCCAGGTCGAGTCCTTCGCGGGGGTCTTGGCCTCGCGCGAGAGCTCGCGCGACACGTTCGACGTCGAGACCGGCACCATCGGTCGGTTCAGGCAGTGGCCCATGCCCTGCGCGTGCGCGCCCATGGCCGTGAAGAACACGGCGAGGGCGGCCAGCACGCTGAGGGTGAACGATCGCATCGTCAGGGGGGTCTCGTCGGCGGCGATTGTATGGATCCAGAACCTGATCGCAACGAAGTTGTGCGTCGGATTCGTCCCCGCGGTCGACTTCTATGACCGCGCACCTCCCACGTCAACGTGCGGGCGGGGGGGAAACTTCCCCGGCGAGGAAGATTTCTGCGGCGCGCGCGAAATCATCGGTCGCCAGGGCCTCGGGCGGGGCCCAGGTCACGCCCTGCTCCCCGCGAAACCAGGTGCGCTGGCGCTTCGCGAACTCGCGGGTGCTCTTCGCCACGGCGTCTTCGAGCGCCTCGCGCGGGAGCTCTCCGCGCACGTGGGCCACGACCTCGGCGTACCCGACGCTTCGAAGGGGCTTGAGGTCGTGGGCGTAGCCCCGCTCGAGGATCGCGCGCACCTCGTCGATCCAGCCCCGCGAGAGCATGTCCTTCGTGCGGGCGGCGATGCGCTCGGAGAGCACGGGCCGCGGCACGTCGAGGGCGACGAAGAGGGCCTCGTAGCGCGGCGGCTGCGCGGCGTGACGTCGGTGGTGCGCGGAGAGGGGCTCGCGCGAGAGCGCGTACACCTCGAGCGCCCGCACGATGCGAACGGGGTCGGCGGGGTGGATCTTCGCCGCGTACTCGGGGTCGACCGCGGCGAGCTCGCGGTGCATGCGCGCGAGCTCGTCGGGGCCTCTCGCAGCGCGCTCGTTGAGCGCCGCGCGGGTCTCGGGGTCCGACGGGATGCCCTCGGCCAGCCCCCGCACGAGCGCGCGGAGGTAGAGCCCGGTGCCGCCCACCACCACGGGGAGCCGACCGCGCGCGCGGACGTCGGCGATGGCCGCGTCGGCGAGGGCGACGTAGCGCGCGGCGTCGAAGGGCTCGTCGAGGTCGGCCACGCCGAGCAGGTGGTGCGCGACGCCGCGGAGCTCCTCGGGCGAGGGGCGGGCCGAGCCCACGTCGAGCCCGCGGTAGACCTGCACCGAGTCGGCCCCCACGAGCTCGGCGCCGAGGCGCAGCGCGAGGTCGACCGCGCGCGCGGTCTTGCCCGAGGCCGTGGGCCCGGCGATCACCAGGATGCGGTTCATGGCGTGGCGCACGGGATGGCACGGATCGGCCGCGCGCGCGAGCCCGAGACGTCACGGGTTCGTGCTAGGGTCCCCGCGATGCTCCAGCTGGAGCCCGGAACGGTCTTCGCGCGTGACTTCAAGGTCGTGCGCTCGCTCGCGCAGGGCGGCATGGGCGCCGTGTACGAGGTCGAGCAGCTCAGCACGTCGAAGCCGCGCGCGCTGAAGCTCCTGCACGCGCAGCTCGCGGGCGACCCCAAGATCCGCCAGCGCTTCGAGCAGGAGGCCCGCGTCGGCGCGCGCATCGAGAGCGACCACATCGTCGACGTGGTGGCCGCGGGCATCGAGGAGCCGGGCACGCCGTGGCTGGTGATGGAGTTCCTCAAGGGCACCGACCTCGGCGCGCACCTCGACAAGCGCGGGCCGCTGCCCCCGTCGGAGGTGCTCGAGATCTTTCGCCAGATGGGCCACGCGCTCGCCGCCGCGCACCGCGCGGGCCTCGTGCACCGCGACCTCAAGCCCGAGAACGTCTTTCTCGCCGAGTCGCGCCGCGAGGGCGCGCCCTTCACCGTGAAGGTGCTCGACTTCGGCATCGCCAAGGCCATCGAGAGCGCGCCGGGCCGCGCGACGCAGGCCATGGGCACGCCCTACTGGATGGCCCCCGAGCAGTGCGAGGACAGCAGCCTCATCGCGCCCGCCACCGACGTGTGGGCCATGGGGCTCATCGCGTACTCGCTGCTCACGGGCGCGTGCTACTGGCGCAGCGCGCAGAAGCCCGACGACGCCTCGGTGGCCGGGCTCATCATGGAGATGACCACGCTGCCGCTCGACCCGCCGAGCGTGCGCGCGAGGGAGTACGGCCGCGACCACCTGCTCCCGCCGGGCTTCGACGCGTGGTTCGCGCGCTGCGTCGCGCGCCCCGTCGACCAGCGCTTTCGCGACGCGGCCGAGTGCGTCGCCGCGCTGGTGCCCGTGCTCTCGCAGTCGCTGCCCGCCCCCTCGCCGCCCGCGGCGCAGACGGTCGCCCCCGCGCAGTCGCCCGCGTTCGCGCCGCCCCCCGCCGCGGCGCCC
>JBDHVF010000447.1:0-6801 GCA_039809605.1 Polyangiales bacterium
AGAGCCTCGTCGGACTGAACTCGGGGCCTATACCGAAGACGGGGTGCCGGGCGTGATCGCGGCGCCGGCAGCGGGAGGCCAGCCGCGGCTCCGCAGAGCCGCGGCGCACCCGCGAGGCTGTCAGCGCTCGAAGCGCAGTTCGATCGCGGCGCTCTCAGCGAGAGGCCAGCCGCGGCTCCGCAGAGCCGCGGCGCACTCGCGACGCTGTCAGCGCTCGAAGCGCAGTTCGATCGCGGCGCTGTCAGCGAGAGGCCAGCCGCGGCTCCGCAGAGCCGCGGCGCACTCGCGACGCTGTCAGCGCGGGTCGCGCGCTGCGTCGCGCGCTCGCCGACGACCTCGCGGATGCGTCGCACGCTCGCCGACGACGTCGCGGGCGCGCCGCGGCTCTGCGGAGCCGCGGCTGGTCTCTCGCTGCCGGCGCCGCGATCGAACCGCGCTTCGAGCGCTGACAGCGTCGCGAGTGCGCCGCGGCTCTGCGGAGCGGCGGTCGCTCCTCTCGCCCGCCCGTACCCGCCGCTCGAGCGTGCGCCGCTACCGCGCGCCCGCGCGCAGCGACACCGCGGCGATCTTTCGGCCGCCGTCGGTGAACCACAGCACGCCGCGGTCCTCGTCGCCGGGCAGGCGGCAGATCGACTGCGACCAGTCGCACGACAGGTCGTTGCAGCGCACGCCCGCGAAGGGCCCCAGCGCAGACGAGCCCGTGCGCTGGAGCTCCCTGCGCGCGATGCGTTGCGGCGCGCCGCGGAGGGGCTGCCAGGGCTCTTGATAGGTGATGGTCGCGAGGCTCGCGCCCACGGCCGAGAGGAACTCGCGCTCGCCCCCACCCGCCACGCGGTCGAGCGTGGCGCAGGCCACGTCGCGCTCCGACGGGTACGCGCGAAAGCCTCGCAGGTGGGCGTCGAACGCGCGCAGGTCGGCGTCGCCGAAGGTCACGCGCAGCATGTCGAGCCGGTGCGTGAGCACGTGCTGCGAGACGGTGGGCGGCGACGCGACGCTGGCGACCGAGAACATCGGCGCGTCGTCGCGCGAGCGCCCCACGGTGACGACCTCGAGCCCGCCGTCGCGCTCGTAGTCGCGCAGGTGGAGCTCCGTGCTGCCGAGCGTGGCCTGCCCGATGGAGCGGTCGACGTACGGCCTCGGCGCGTGGCCCGGCTCGATGACGTAGAGCCGCGCCTCGGCGCCGCCCGAGGCGCGCGCGACCTGAAACGCGACGGCCCTCGCGTCGCCGCGCGACGACGTGACCACGGCGCCCTGCACCGCGCCGTCGAGCGTGAGCGACTCGGCGAGCGATTGATCTTCGGGCGTGCCCTGCGCCTCGGCGGACCAGGGTTGCCGGGCGTCGTCGCCCGCGTCTCGCAGCGGCGCGTCGGCGGCGGAGAGCAGCGCGGCCACCACGACGCGCTGGCCCTCGTAGCGGAGAAAGACCTGGGCGGGCGCGGCGCCGGCCGCGAGGGCGCGGTCGCTGCGCGCGATGCAGCGGTCGCCCGCGGTGCAGTCCATCGATTGCGCCACGCTCCGCACGAGGGCCACGGTGCGCGCGAGGTGGGGGCTCGTCGGGTCGCCCTGCGGCGAGACGTAGTCGGTCTCTTGAAACATCCCCACCTGCCACGCGCGCAGCGTGGGAGCGCCCTCGGGGCTCAGCCGGTCGAGCAGGGCGTTGGGGCCGCGCTGCGCGAGGTCGGCGACGGTGCGCTGGGCCTCGACGGCCGACGGGTCGCGCGGGGGCACGGGGAACGCGAGCCTTCGGTCGAGGTCTTCGACGTCGGTCGCGCGCAGGAGGGGCGCCTCGAGGGGCGAGAGCAGGCCGATCTCGGGCGAGGTCGTGGCGCCGGGCCTGGGCAGCGGAAAGATCGCCAGGAGCTGCGCGCCCGCGGGCATGTCTTCGAGCGCGTTGCTGCGCCCGAGGAGGTACACCCAGCCCTGCGAGATGCGCCCGAACGAGATCCGCGCGCCCACGGGGAAGCGCTTCACGCGGTGCACCTCGTCGCCGCGCGCGTCGTGAAAGACCACCCACACGTCGCTGGCCTCCTCCGCGGTGCCCGTGGCCATCACGGCGGAGAAGCGACCGTTGAAGACCTCGGTGCAGAGCGGGCCGAAGTGCAGGGTGCGTCCCTGGCGGTAGCGCGCGAGGGCGCGGGCCGTCTCGCGCGGGCACTGGCGCACCGAGTCGACCGCGGGCGGGTTGGCGGCGCCCCTGCGGGTCGAGCGCGCGGCGAGCCTGCGCGAGTTCGCCACCGTGCGCCGAGGGGGCGGCGGCGGCGCGGTCCCCTCGCAAGCGGTCAGCGAGGCAACGAGCGCGAGCGACACGATCGACCGCATGAGCGCGCGGACCGTAACACAACCGCCCCGCGAAAAAGCACATCGCCCCGCGCCGGGCGACAGAACGATCTGCCTCCCGAGGCGGGGCGATGATGCGGCTCACACCGGGGCAGGCGCCCCGGTCAGGCCATCAGAAGTCCATGTCGCCGCCGTGCGAGTGACCGCCGCCGGCAGGGGCCTTCTTCTCGTCCTTCGGGCGCTCGGCGACGAGGGCCTCGGTGGTGAGCATCAGGCCCGCCACCGACGAGGCGTTCTGGAGCGCGCAGCGCACGACCTTGGCCGGGTCGATCACGCCCATCTGGAGCATGTCGCCGAAGGTGTCGGTCGCGGCGTTGTAGCCGAACGACCAGTTGCCCTCGCGGACCTTGTTCACGACGATGGAGCCGTCGGTGCCGGCGTTCGCCGAGATCTGCCGCAGGGGCTCCTCGCACGAGCGGCGGATGATCTTCACGCCGAAGTTCTGCTCGTCGCTGAGCTTGAGGTTGTCGAGCACGGTCGCGAGGCGGATGAGCGCCACGCCGCCGCCGGGCACGATGCCCTCCTCGACGGCCGCGCGGGTGGCGTTGAGGGCGTCCTCCACGCGGGCCTTCTTCTCCTTCATCTCGACCTCGGTCGCGGCGCCGACCTTGATCACCGCCACGCCGCCCGCGAGCTTCGCGAGGCGCTCCTGGAGCTTCTCGCGGTCGTAGTCGCTGGTGGTGTTCTCGATCTGCGCGCGGATCTCCTTCTCGCGCGCCTTGATCTTGTCGCCCGAGCCCGCGCCGTCGATGATGGTGGTGTTGTCCTTGTCGATCTTGACGCGCTTGGCGCGGCCGAGGTCCGACAGGGTCACGTTCTCGAGCTTGGCGCCGAGCTCCTCGGAGATCACCTGCCCGTTGGTCAGGATGGCGATGTCCTTGAGCATCTCCTTGCGGCGGTCGCCGAAGCCCGGGGCCTTGACGGCCGTGCACTGGAGCGTGCCGCGGAGCTTGTTGACCACGAGCGTCGCGAGCGCCTCGCCCTCGACGTCCTCGGCGATGATGAGCAGGGGCTTCTGCTGGCGCGCGATGCCCTCGAGCACCGGCAGCAGGTCCTTCATGTTCGAGATCTTCTTCTCGGAGATGAGGATGAACGCGTCCTCGAGCACGGCCTCCATGCGCTCGGGGTCGGTCACGAAGTAGGGCGAGAGGTAGCCGCGGTCGAACTGCATGCCCTCGACCACGTCGAGCGTCGTCTCGGCGCTCTTGGCCTCCTCGACGGTGATCACGCCCTCCTTGCCCACCTTCTCCATCGCCTTCGCGATGAGCTGGCCGATGGTCTCGTCGCCGTTGGCCGAGATGGTGCCGACCTGGGTGATCTCCTTCGGGTCCTGCGTCTGCTTCGCGCGGTTCTTGAGCTCGGCGACGATGGCCTCGACGGCCTTGTCGATGCCGCGCTTGATCTCCATGGGGTTGTGCCCCGCGGCCACGAGCTTCGAGCCCTCGCGGAAGATCGCCTGCGCGAGCACGGTGGCGGTGGTGGTGCCGTCGCCCGCGGTGTCCGAGGTCTTCGAAGCGACCTCGCGCACCATCTGGGCGCCCATGTTCTCGAACTTGTTCTCGAGCTCGATCTCCTTGGCGACGGTGACGCCGTCCTTGGTGACCACGGGCGAGCCGAACGACTTCTCGATCACCACGTTGCGGCCCTTGGGGCCCAGCGTGACCTTCACCGCGTTGGCGAGCGCGTCGACGCCGTGCAGCACGTACTTGCGCGCCGACTCCTGGTACACGATCTCCTTGGCTGCCATCTGAACTCTCCTCGAATGTCTCTTGTGTGACGGTGGGTGCGTTGAAACAGCGGCGCGATCAGCGCTCGACGATGCCGAGGATGTCCTCCTCGCGGATGATCAGGTGCTCGACCTCCTCGATCTTGACCTCGGTGCCCGAGTACTTGCCGAAGAGGATCTTGTCGCCGACCTTCACGTCGAGCGCGATGAGCTTGCCGTCCTTGTCGAGCTTGCCGTTGCCCACGGCCACGACCTCGCCCTCGATCGGCTTCTCCTTGGCGCTGTCGGGGATGATGATCCCGCCCTTGGTGCGGTGCTCCGCCTCGAGGCGGCGAACGAGGATGCGGTCGTGCAGGGGACGAATCTTCATGGTGGTCTCCACTCCGTGTGCGCTGCGCGGCGGCCCCTTCGGCCCCGCGCGGTTGCGAGAGAAGCGCTCCGCCCGGCGCGCGCACCCCCGCCGCCCGCGCCGCGAATCATCGCGGCGCGTGAGCGTGAGCGCGCGGTCGTGCCCTCGTGAGCGCCTGGAACGGGGCGGTGGATCGGAAGCACGCCGCCGCATCAAGCGGACGGCGTCACCGAACGTGACCACCGCGCGATTTCTGGCACTCCCTTGGGTCAACTGCCAGGAGCGGCGCGGAAGATAAACTCCGAGGGGAGGGTGTCAAGGGGCCGGGCGACGTGAATCACATTTCGCGAAGGGCCGGTGGTTTCGAAGGGTTGGCGCGCGCTCCCGAGGGCGTGAAGGGAGTGTCTTCGGGCGCCGAGAGAGCGCTCGAACATGGTGCGGTGACGGAGGGAGCGGGAGGGGGGGAGAGGCGGGCGATCAGCCGAAGCGGCGCTTCTGTTCCTGGATGTACTCCTCGACGGCGTCGCGCGAGGGGCGGTGGTAGTGCACGCGGCCCGCGGCGATCTCGCGGAGCGCGAGCACCGAGGGCTTGTTCTTGTACTTGTGGGGGTCGATCTGGAGCCGCGCACCCTTCATGAGCTGGCGCGTGCGCGTGGCCGCGAGGATCACGAGCGCGAAACGGTTCTCTTCCTTGTCCAGGCAGTCTTCGACGGTGACGCGGGCCATGGGGGTGTCTCCTGAGGGGGGGCGACCGTATCCCCGATCGCGACGGGTCGCAAGCGCGCGCTCACGCGTTGTGGGCGGGGAAGTCGATGGTGAAGGTGGTGCCGACGCCGACGGTGCTCTCGATCTGGAGGGCCGCGCGGTGCTGCTCGAGGATGCTCCGCACGATCGAGAGCCCGAGGCCCGTGCCCTGGCCGTTGCCCTTGGTGGTGTAGAAGGGCTCGAACACGCGGAGCAGGTCTTTCTGCGCGATGCCGTGGCCGTTGTCGCGCACGACGGCGCGCACGACGCCGGGCTCGGGCGAGAGCACCGACACCTCGATGCGCCCCGCGCCCTGCGCCGTCGCGTGGCTGGCGTTGGTGATGAGGTTGACGAAGACCTGCGAGAGCTCGCCGCGCAGGCCGTACACGGGCTGCGCCTCGGGGTCGACGCGCAGGTCGAGCGCCGCGCCGCGCTCGCGCAGCACGTGCTCGCAGAACTGGCTGGCCTGGGTGGCCACCTCGGCGAGCGAGAGCGACGCGGGCTGCTCGGCGGCCGAGGGCGTGTACGCGAGCAGCCGGCGCACGAGCGAGCGGATGCGCTCGGCGGCCTCGATGATGCGCGTGCCCCGCACCGAGTCGCGCGGGTCGGCGGTGGGCGTCGTGCGCCGCGCGAGCTGGTCGGAGTACGCGAGGATGGCCGTGAGGGGGTTGTTGATCTCGTGCACCACGGTGGCCGCGAGGCGTCCCACGGTGGCGAGCTTGTCGGCGCGCGCGAACTGCTCCTCGCGCATGCGCTGGTCGGTCACGTCGCGCCCGATCACGATGGCGCCGAGCACCATGCCCGACGCGTCGCACACGGGGCTGAACGAGAGGGCCATGAGCCGGTTCTCCTCGCCGCCGAGGGGCGTGAACGACACCTCGATCTGCGAGGCCTGGCCGCGCAGCGCGGACCAGAAGCTCCCGCCGAGGCGCCGGCGGTCGCTCGGGTCGACGAGCTCGATGAACGACCGGCCCGCGAGGCGGTCGGGCGGGCACGCGAGGGCCTCGGCCATCGCGGCGTTGCCCGTGCGCACCGTGCCCGTGCGGTCGAGCAGGGCGATGACCTCGCGCGTGCCGTCGAAGAGCGCGCGGAGCTCGTTGCCGAAGCCCACCGTCGCCACGGGCGTGAGGGGGATCATGCGCCGCGGCTGGTCGTTGGCGCGCCCGCGGCGCTCGCGGCCCACGGCGAGCAGCGCCGCGAGCTGGCGGGCGACGTGGGTGGCGACGGGCAGGTCGCGCGCGAAGGCGATCTCGGCGTCGCCCGCGACCGCGGGGGCCGAGGTGAGCTCCACGGTCACCGCGCCGAGGAGCTCCCCGTGGGCCTCGACGGCGACGTCGAAGCCCACGGTGGCGCCCTCGAGCGCGCAGCGGCGACCCTCGGGCTGCATGCGGAGCACGAGGTCGGCGCCGCCCACGAAGCCCGCGTTGGCGCGGGCGATCTCGACGGCGCGCGTGCCGGGGTTCACCACACGCACGGCCAGGGCACGGCCGGGGAGCGCGTCGAGGAGGGCGTCGAGGTGCGCGGCGACGATCGCGCTGTCGGTGGGCGCGTCGGCCGAGCGGGTGAGGGCGCGCGCGAGCGCCGAGAGCAGGCGGTCTTCGAGGGGCGCGTCGTCGAGCCCGTCGGCCGGCGGGTGCGCCGAGAC
>JBDHVF010000448.1:0-6800 GCA_039809605.1 Polyangiales bacterium
CCTGCAGGTCGTCGACCTGCGCCGTCGGCGCCGAGCCCGACGCCGCGAGCCCCCGCGTGCGCTGGAGGTTGCGCGCGATCGTCGCCTCGGCCGCGCGCGCCGCCTCCACCTGCGCCTCGAGCGCGCGCACGTCGGACGCACGCGCCCCCGCGCGCAGGAGCGACAGCCTCGCGCGCGCCGCGTCGACCTCTGCCGCCCTCGCCTCGCGCACGGGCCTCGCGAGCGTGTCGTCGAGCGTCGCCACCACGGCCCCGTCGGCGAGCGACTGGCCCCGCTCGACGGCCACCGTGCGCAGCCGCCCGCCCACCTCGAAGGCCGCGTTGCGCTCGTCGAACTCCAGCACGCCCTGGTAGCCGGGGAGGCGAGCGCCCGAGACCTCGCCACACCCCGCGACCGCGAGCACGACCGCCGACAGCCAGGAGTTATTTTTCATACGTCCAAGAATGTATAGACCCTTTGGGCTGGGCGACAAGGGCGAGGTCACGGTGTTTCTTGCTCTCGCCCCGTCACCGGGGGATAGGACGCGGCATGCGCGACCTTCTCCCCTTGATTCTCGCGGCCTCTCTGGCGACCGCGTGCAGCGACTCGACCCCCTCCCCCGCCGACGCCGCCGACGACGTCACGGCCGACGTCACGGCCGACGCGCCCGCCGACGTCACGGCCGACGTGGCGGCCGACGCGCCCGCCGACGTGGCGACCGACTCGCCCGCCGACGCAGCGCCCGGCGACGCCGCCGTCGACGCTCCGAGCGACGCGATGGCCGACGTGGCGACCGACGCGCCCGCCGACGCCATGACCGACGCGCCCGCCGACGCCACGACCGACGCCACGACCGACGCGCCCGCCGACACCGCGACCGACGCGCCTCGCGACGTCACGGTCGACGTGAGCGCCGACGTGGCGGCCGACGCGCAGTGCGACCCGCTCGCGAGCAGCGCCGACGCGATCGGCATGCGCTGCACGCCCGCGGGCTCCGAGTGCCCGAGCGGATACACGTGCGCCACGCTGAGCGGCGTCGTGGTCACGTACGCGTGTCAGATCCGCTGCGCGCGCGACTGCGAGTGCCCGTCGGGCTCGCACTGCGCGCCCTTCACCGACAAGGCCGGCACGCGGCTCCAGTGCCAGCGCTGAGCGACGCGCTCACACCTCGCGGCGCCAGAGCGCGGCGCCCGTCGCGGCGTCGACGCACACGAGCTCGTCGCGCTCGCCCGTCGCCTTGAGCAGCACCACGTCGCCCACCACCGCGCCCCCGAGCACGTCGGGCGCGTCGCCCGTGAGCCCGAGGCCGTCGGTGGTCACCCACCACACGGCCTCGCCCGAGTCGACGCGCACGCGCGACACCGTCACGCTGCCGTCGGAGAGCACCCGGTGCCGCAGGAGCACGCTCGTCGGCGCCGCGAGCTCGAGCAGCCGCCCCTCGTCGTCGCGCAGCAGCGCGCCCTCGCCGAACGCGTGCACCTCGACGTCGGGCGCCGCGCCGGGCGGGCGCACCCGCAGCGACTGCGGGCCGCCGCGCCCCTCGATCACCACCGCGGTGCCGTCGCGCAGCCGATCGCTCGGCGGCTCGAGCGGCACGCGCCACGCCCCCACCGAGTAGCGCGCCACGAGCGAGACCACGTCGAGCACGTGCTCGTAGCCCGCGCGGTCGCGCATCACCACGCCGACGCGCGCGTCGAAGCGGTAGTCGTCGAGCGCGGCCGAGAGCCTGCCGTGGAGCGCCGCGTTGCGCTCGACGAGCCGCGGCTCGTCGACGGTCACCGCGAGCGAGTCGGCGTCGCGCGCGTGCAGGCCCCACGGCCCGCTCACGAACCAGAGCTCACGCTCGCGCGCGCCGAGAAAGGCCACGGGCCCCGGCACGTACTGCTCCGCGAGCAGGCGCCCGGAGGCCGCGTCGACCCGTCGCAGGCGCAGCGCGTCGACCGAGCCGTCGCGCGCGGTGGCGCCCGACCGCGGGCGCGCGAGCGTCACGAGCGACGGCGAGCGCTCATCACCCGCGCGGTGAAACGCGAGCCACGCGCCGCGCCGCCCGCGCCACGGCCAGACGCGCGGCACGAGGACCCCCACGAGCACCGCAAGCACGAAGGCGCCTATCAATACGCCGAACACGATCAGCACGTCGCCGTCGAACGAGAGCATCGAGCCCGAGAACCCCCCTTCGAGGCGGCGATGGTTCAGGCGCCCGCGAGAGCTGTCAAGCGGCGCACGCCGCGCGCACCGCATGAAATTCATCGGCTCGCGTTGACGCACCGGGGTCGGGCGTTACGGTTCCGCCGATGGTGGGAACGGGCCTCGCGACCGCGCGTAGCGCGCAGCGACGCGGAGGCCCGTGTGCAGAACGCGGAGGGACCACACATGGCCACGACGTCGAACAAGGGCGAGATCTACCGCGAGATGGAGCAGATGTTCGGCAAGGTGCCGACGTGGGTGAAGCAGTTCCCCGAGTCGGCCCTCGGCAGCTTCTGGAGCGTGATGCGCGACTTCCAGCTCGCCGAGACGAAGATCCCCAACAAGTACAAGGAGCTCATCGGCCTGGCGGTCGCCGGCGCGACGCGCTGCAAGTACTGCACGCTCTTCCACACCGAGGCGGCGCGGCTCAACGGCGCGACCGACGAGGAGATCGCCGAGGCCAGCACCATGGCCGGCTTCACCATGATGGCGAGCACCTACCTCAACGCGCAGAGCACCGACTACGAGGTGTTCCGCAAGGAGACGCTCGACGCCATCGCGTACGTGAAGCGGCAGATGGCGAGCGCCCCCGCGACGCAGCAGAAGGCCCCGAATGTCGCCCGGCACTAGCGACGACGTGCTGCGGCAGCTCGAAGAAGACGGGCTGCTGCGGCGCGAGGGCGCGCGCTACCGCACCACGCGGCGGTGGCAGTCGGCCATGGCCCGCGCGGCCTGCCGGCTCCTCTTCGCGGGCGACGGCGGCGACTGCGGCGACCTGCGCGTGCCCATCGCCGCGGCGCTCCTCGACGAGCGCGGCGACGCGCTGACCAACGAGGAGCTCGCGCGGCAGATCGAGGCCCTCGTGCCCATCGAGGCCGCCGAGCTCGACCCGCGCGTCTACCTCGACGCGCCCGCGACGCCGTAGCCCCGCACGGCTTGCCGCGCCGCGCCCTCGCGTGCGAGACGCTGCCCGTCACCGATGTTCGCTGGTTGCAGATGTTCACCGCCCCGAGCCTCGCCGACACCGTCGGCTACGGGCCGATCCGCGAGGAGCCCGGCACCGCGTCGGAGGCGGCCCGCCGCGTCGCGGAGCACCTCACTCGGGCTTGAACTTGATGGTCCCCGCCTTGAGCTCGGTCCTGATGCGCAGCGCTCGCGCGCTGGGCTTCACGTCGTTCGCGTCGAGCTTTACGGGGGTCGCAGGCTTCGTCTCCGTCATCGTTCGCCTCCTCGGGGTCAGTGCCCCGCCCGCATGTACGCCGAAGCGCGCCGTCTGGATCGGGCCGCGCTCGTCGCGCGGAGGTGAGCGACGGTCAGGTCGCCCTCGACGGAGGCGCCTCGAGCTCGACGCCCTCATACACGCGGTCGACCTCGAGCGCCGCGCCGCCGAACGCCGAGATCGGCACGCTCCCGCCCGCGCGCGCCTCGCGCAGCACCCAGAGGCCCTGCGGGTCGCGGGAGTGCACCTCGATGCGCCGCTCGTACTGCGAGACGACCACGTAGTCGCGCAGCGAGGGGACCTCGCGATAGTGGGCGAACTTCTCGCCGCGGTCGTACCCCTCGGCGCCCTCGGAGAGCACCTCGACGAGCACCGCGGGGTTGTTGACGGCGTTGCGGTCACCGGGGTCGCGCACCACCTCGCCGCACACCACCGACACGTCGGGGTAGGTCGCGAGCCCCGTCGCCCGAACGCGGACCTTCGCATCCGACGAGAACACGCGGCACCCGCACTCGCGAGCGAGCGCGCTCAGCGCCACGGTCATCGCCGCCGACAGCTCGGCGTGCGAGAGGGTGCCGCCGGCCATGGCGTACACCACGCCGTCGAGCCACTCGTGCTTCCGGCCGGTCTCGCGCTCGATCGCGAGGTAGGCCTCGTAGTCGACCCGTTGCTTCGGCGCCGCTTCGCCCATCGGGTGCTCCGTCGACGATCATGCCACCTCGCCGACACTCGCTCCAGAACGCGCACCGCGAAGCGATCTTCGAGCGCCGACGTCACCTCGGCGTGAGGCGCCCGAACACGCCGTGGAGCCCGCCGCCGGGGCCCGCCGTGAAGTAGAGCGCGTTCGCTTCGAAGCCCGCGGCGCCCGGCCCGAACGCGATCGCGCGCAGGCCGTCGATCACGATCGGCCGGCGCTGCGCGTCGCCGAGGGGCCCTTCGAAGTCCGCGCGCAGGCCGTACGGCGCCAGGCCGATCTTGTACACGTTGATGCGCCCGTCGCCGGAGTTGCCGACGAGAAAGCGCCCCGCGAGGTGGCCGAAGCCATCGGGCGCGACGGCCATGCCCCACGGCGAGTTGAGCTCCGCCCGCGTGACGACGCGCTGGATGAGGTAGCCCTTCGCGTCGAAGAGGTTCACGTACCCGTTGCCGGCGCCGGGGAAATCCTCGACGCCATCGGGCGCCCGCTTCGCGTACGCCACGAGCAGCACGTCGTGGTAGGCGAACACGTTGAAGGGCGCGAACTCGCTCGGGAGGTTGACGTCGCGGAACCCGCCGGGGGCCTCGAAGCGCGTGTACGCCCGGTCGAACATCACGACCTCGCGGTTGAGAAAGTCGGCCACGTAGAGGAACGGCCGCCGCTGGATGTGCGCGATGGCGGCGCCCGTGTACGCCGCGCGGTTCGGCGCGATGTCGGCGCGCACGGTCGCGACCGCGCCTCCCTCGGGCCGCCAGCCCAGCACGGCGCCGCGGCCGGTGACGACGATGAGCGAGTCGCCACCGAAGGCGGTCGGGTCGTCGTTGTAGACCAGCGCCGCGGGCGCCGGGGCGCTCTCGGGCATGATCACCTTCAGGCGCGCGGTGCCGTCGGCGTCGTAGAGCGACGCACGGTCCGCGCCGCGCCCCGCCACCCACGCGCCTCCGTTGGGGCCGAAGGCGACACCCCACGCGTTCACGACGTTGGGGTCGAACTTGTCGGCGGCGCCGGGCGCGTCGGCGACGAGGCGGTGCTCGTCGAGCGACAGCGCGACGTCGGGCCACTGCACGTAGCGACCGGGCTGCATGAACGTCTGCGCGACCGGCGCCGGCTGCGCCGACTCGATCGGCGCGCCGCCGCTCGACGCGACGTCGAAATCGCCACACCCCGCGGCCGCGAGCGCCGCGAGCGCTGCCACGATGTGCTTGTTCATCACGTGTCCCTCCTTCCGAGCGGCGGCCTGAGGGAGCGATGCGTGACGCGTCGGGGCGTCAGGTCTGTCCGCGTTCTAGCCCTGCTACAAAGGCATTTGGAGAGCTGCTGATGAATCTGCGAACGGCGGCGTGGGGTGTCAACGCGACGAGCGCTCAGCTCCAGAGGGCGTCTCGCAGCGACGACCACAGCCGCAGCGCCACGTCGCGCGGGGGCAGGCCAGCGGGCGCCACGAGGGCGTCGGGCCACGCGGCCTCCATCTGCGCGCGCAGCGCGTCGACGGCGCGGTCTCGCGCGTCGCGCACGCGTCCGCGACCCTCTTCGTCGAGCGCGGCGTCGGCCCACGCGGCCACGTCCCACGCGAGCGCGGCGTGCGCGGTCTCGTCGTCGGCGATGGCGGTGAACGCGCCGGCCACGTCGGCGTCGCGCGCGTGCGCGGCCTGCCACCACGCGAGCATGGCGCCCCACGTCTCGCGCACGCAGCCCTCGACGGCGTTCTCGAGCGCCACCGCGTCGAGCGCGCGCACGGGCATGTCGCCCACCCGCGGCAGCTCGGGGTCGGCGCCGCGCGAGCGGGCGAGAGACACCATGGCGCGCGTGTGGCGGCGCTCGTCGTCCTTCGCGGCGAGGGCGCGCTCGGCGAGCTGCGCGGGCGCGCCGTGGGCCGTGAGCTCGCGCGCGAGGCGGTCGAGCGCGCCGATCGCCGCGGCCTCGAGCGCCGCCGCGGCCGAGAGGAACACCTGCATGGGGTCTCCGCGCAGCGCGGGGAGTTCGAAGCCCTCGGGGCGGCGCCCCTCGGCGCAGGCCGAGCACTGGATGAACGCCTGCGTCGAGTCGCTCGCGGGGTACGCGTAGCACCACGACGAGGGGAACGCGTCGGCGCACACGCGCTCGCAGAACGCCGTGTTCATCACGGGGCCGGGGCCGATCCCCGCGGGCAGACCGCAGGGGTAGAACACGCGCGGCTGCAACGGTCCCGCGCAGGGGTCGCCGCGCTGCGCCCGCGGCGCGCAGACGTCCACGTCGGGCGGAGGCGGCGTGACGTCGCGCGGAGGCGCGTCGGGCGCAGGCGCGTCGGGCGCAGGCGCATCGGGCGCAGGCGCGTCGGGCGCGACGTCGGCCGACGCGTCGGGCAGGTCGCCGGTGACCGTGCTCGCGCAGTGAAGGCCCGGCACCGCCGCAGCCATGGGGAGCAGTCGAAGGAACAGGGCTCGGAGCTCGTGGTGCATCGTCGCTCGCATCACCACGGAGCGTGCCAGCGCGCGAACGCCGTGAAAACAAGCGCTCGCGTGAGACACGTTGGGCCACGAGCCGCACGCGACGTCGTCGGTCCCCGGTGCCCACGGGCGAGCGCAAGCTCGCCACGCGCAACGTAACGGCCACCGGGGACTGCGGACGTCGCGGGGGAGCACGCGCGGGCGCCGCCGCTTGCGTCATACCAACTTCACGTCAAGTTTGCCGCTTTCGCGTGTGCGACGTGTCCCCCACCCGCGCAGGCACGCCTTCGCG
>JBDHVF010000449.1:0-6797 GCA_039809605.1 Polyangiales bacterium
GCGACGCGGCCGTGACCCTCGCCGACCTGCCCACGCGCGCGCCGCAGTTCGAAGCCCCGCCGATGCCCGTGGCGGCGGGAGACCTCAACGGCGACGGCTTCGCCGACCTCGCGGTGGGCCTCGCCGCGGCCAACGAGGGCGACGGCGAGGTGCGCGTCTACCTCGGCTCTCCGCGCGGTGTCTCCTCGCGCGCCGACGCCGAGCTGCGCGGGCCCGACGGACGCTTCGGTCGCTTCGGCGCCTCGCTCGCGGGCTTCGGCGACGTCGAGGGAGACGGCTACGCCGACCTCGCCGTGGGCGCCCCCTTCGCGCAGGCCGCGAGCGCCACCGACGACGCCGTGCCCGGCAGGGTGTACGTGTTCCACGGGCTGCCCAACGGCGTGCGCTACACGCCCACGACCACGGTCACGGGCCCCGCGGGCGCGCGCGGCGCGTTCGGCGCGTCGCTCTCGGGCGCGGGCGACGTGAACTCCGACCGCTTCCCCGACCTCGCCGTGGGCGCGCCCGGCGCGGGGCGCGCGTACGTGTTCCGCGGCACCGCGCTCGGCCTCGCCACCACGGCCCTCGTGACCTTCGAAGACGCCATGACCCCGGGCTTCGGCGCGCTCGTGGGCGGCGCGGGAGACATCGACGGAGACGGCCGCGCCGACGTCTTCATCGCGGGCTCCTCGGGCGCGCGGCTCGTGGTGCGCGCCGCGGGTCGCGACAGCATGTTCTCCGTCGCGCCGCGCGTGCTCACGGTGACGGGCGCGGCCGTGGCCGACGTGAACGCCGACGGGTACAGCGACCTCGTCGCGGTCTCCGCGGGCGACGTCACGGGCTTCACGGGCGGCGCCATGGGCCTCTCCGCGATGTCGTCGTTCACCGCGGGCGCCGCGCGCGGGCCCGTGGTGAGCGTCGGCGACGTGAACCGCGACGGCTTCAGCGACCTCGCCGCGATCACCGGCGCGGGCGCGGTGGTGGTGCTCCACGGGCGCGCGTCGGGGGAGCCCTCCGCCGCGCGAACGGTCATGACATCCGTCAATGCGCGCTCCCTCGGGGGCGCGTGGGGCGGGCTCTGAGACGTTGCCTCGGGCGCGTCAAAACCCTATCTACACCGGGAATTCCGACGAAACCCCGCGGCCCTCGCAACGCGTTGCGGGACCATGTACAGTCCGCCGCCCGAAAGACAACGCCCTACGATGATCCAGACGTCTTTTCCGTTCACCGCCACGCTCTCCGACCGCCCCCTCACCGACGCCGCGCAGCCAGCTTCGAACGCGCCCGCGCTCGGCGTCGCGGGCTTCACCTACGCCTCGCTGCGCGACGTCGCGTCGCTGCCGAAGCTCACCGCGGCCTTCGACGACTGGGCGCGCGCGCGCCTCGACGAGGCCACCTGGGCGCTCTTCAACCGCTACCGCGAGACCCGCGGCGAGGGCATGAGCCCCGAGGAGGTCTCCGAGGCCCTCGTCACCGCGGCCCCGGTGCTCGCGAGCTTCCTCGCGCAGCTCTTCAACATCGAAGACGGGCGGGAGAAGCTCCGCGCCGACGCGGCGCGCGAGCACGTGATCTTCGAGTTCAAGCGCGAGTTCGTGAAGAAGCGCACCGTCAAGCGCAAGCGCAGCGAGATCGAGGCGCTCGACGCCGCGGCGCGCGCCACGCTCGACGCCGAGGCCCGCGCGCTCCTCAGCGCGGTCACCGGCGCCCCCGACCAGTGGAACGACGAGCGCGAGGTGGCCGTCGCCGTGATGCCCCTGGTGCGCGCCGAGGACCTCTTTCGCAAGGCCCAGGCGCGCGGCGGGGTCACCGCCTCGCCCGACGACTTCGAACGCGCCCGCGCCCTCGCCGCGAAGCTCCCCGCGCTCGACGGCGCCGCGCCCGCCGAGGTCGCCACCGAGGCCGACGCGGTGAAGGTCTACGCCGCGGCGCTCGACGTGATCGACCGCTGGTGCCTGCTGCGCGTCGTCGATCATCACTACGACAACCACTGGGTGTCGCTGCGGCTGCCGAAGCCCCTCGACCACCAGAAGCTCGTGCCCCTGCGCCGCCCCAACAAGGAGCTGCCCGAGGCCATGGTGGGCGAGCACGAGCGCCGCGAGCGCGACGGCTTCGCGCTCACCGACCGCCGCGCCGACCTGCGCCGCGTGCAGGAGGAGGTCGACTACTGCCTCTACTGCCACGACCGCAACAAGGACAGCTGCTCCAAGGGCTTTCACAACAAAGACGGCTCGGTGAAGCCCAACCCCCTGGGCATCCCGCTCACGGGCTGCCCGCTCGAGGAGAAGATCTCCGAGGCGCACTTCCTCAAGCAGTCGGGCGAGACCCTCGCGGCGCTCGCGGTGATCATGGTCGACAACCCCATGCTCCCCGGCACGGGTCACCGCATCTGCAACGACTGCATGAAGGCCTGCATCTACCAGAAGCAGGAGCCCGTGAACATCCCGCTGGTCGAGACGTCGATCCTCACCGACGTGCTCGGGCTGCGCTGGGGCTTCGAGGTCTACGACCTGCTCACGCGGTGGAACCCCCTGCGCGCCCACCAGCCCGAGGCGCTGCCCTACAACGGCCGCAACGTGCTGCTCGTGGGCCTCGGCCCCGCGGGCTACACCCTCGCCAACTACCTCTCGAACGAGGGCTTCGGCGTGGTGGGCGTCGACGGGCTCAAGATCGAGCCGCTGCCGCCCGCGCTCCTCGAGCGCCCCATCGAGAACGTGCGCGACCTCTACGTCGAGCTCGACGAGCGCGTGCTCCTCGGCTTCGGCGGCGTGAGCGAGTACGGCATCACCGTGCGCTGGGACAAGAACTTCCTCACGGTGGTCTACCTCACCCTCGCGCGCCGCCGGAACCTCGCGATCATGGGCGGCGTGCGCTTCGGCGGCACGCTCGACCTCGACGACGCGTGGCGCATGGGCTTCGACCACGTCGCCATCGCCGCGGGCGCGGGCAAGCCCACGCTCGTCGACATCCCCAACGGGCTCCTGCGGGGCATCCGTCAGGCGTCGGACTTCCTCATGGCCCTGCAGCTCACCGGGGCCTACAAGAAGACCTCGCTCGCCAACCTCCCGGTGCGCCTGCCGGCGCTGGTGATCGGCGGCGGGCTCACGGCCATCGACACGGCCACCGAGATGCGCGCGTACTACATCGTGCAGGTCGAGAAGCTCCTCGAGCGCCACGAGATCCTCGCGCGCGACCTCGGCGAAGAGAGCGTCTTCGCGCAGTACACCCCCGAGGAGCGCGAGGCCCTCGACGAGGCCCTGGCCCACGGCCGCGCCGTGCGCGACGAGCGCCTCGCCGCGAAGAGGGAGGGCCGCGCCCCGCGCTTCAACCACCTGCTCGACGCGTGGGGCGGCGTCACCATCGCGTACCGCCGCACCCTGCACGACTCGCCCGCGTACCGCCTCAACCACGAGGAGGTCGAGAAGTGCTTCGAAGAGGGCGTGGTCATCGCCGAGCGGCTCTCTCCCAGAGAGGCCGTCGCCGACGCCCACGGCGCCGTCAGGGCCGTGCGCTTCGACCGCATGGACGTGCGCGACGGCAAGCTCGTGCCCACCGGCGAGGTCGTCGAGCTGCCCGCGAAGACCGTGTGCGTCGCCGCGGGCACCTCGCCCAACGTCACCTACGAGCGCGAGAACCCCGGCTCGTTCGAGATGGACCCGAAGACCCGCGCGTTTCGGCCGCACCGCGTCGAGGTCGCCGACGACGGGACCGTGAAGGCCGTCGCCGACCCCAAAGGGTTCTTCACGTCGTACGTGGGCCCCGCCGGGCAGGTGGTGAGCTACTACGGCGACAACCACCCCGTGTACGCGGGCTCGGTGGTGCGCGCCATGGCCTCGGCGCGCGACGGCTACCCCCACGTGAGCGAGCTCTTCGCGCGCTGGCGCCACACGCTCACGCCCGAGACGCAGCCCGCCCGCGACGCCCGCTGGACGCAGTTTCGCACCGCCGTCGCGCGCGAGCTCGGCGCCGTGGTGCACGAGGTCAGGCGCCTCACGCCCACCATCGTCGAGGTGATCGTGCACGCGCCCCTCGCGGCGAAGAAGTTCAAGCCGGGGCAGTTCTACCGGCTCCAGAACTACGAGATGTTCGCCCCCATGATCGAGGGAACGCGCCTCGTCATGGAGGGCCTCGCCCTCACCGGCGCGTGGACCGACCCCGAGAAGGGCCTTCTCTCGATGATCGGCCTCGAGATGGGCGCGAGCTCCCGCATGATGCCCACGCTGCGCCCCGGCGAGCCCGTGGTGGTCATGGGCCCGACGGGCTCTCCCACCGAGATCCCCGAGAACGAGAGCGTGATCCTCGCGGGCGGCGGCCTCGGCAACGCGGTGCTCTTCTCGATCGGCAAGGCCCTGCGCGCCGCGGGCTGCAAGGTCATCTACTTCGCGGGCTACCGCGACCCGAGCGACGTGTTCCGCATGGACGACATCGAGGCCTCGGCCGATCAGGTCGTCTGGTCGGCCGACCGCGGGCCCGCCATCACCCCGCGACGGCTCCAAGACGTCTCGTTCGTGGGCAACATCGTGCAGGCGATGACCGCCTACGCGAAGGGCGAGCTCGGCGTGCAGCGCGTGCCCTTCACCGACTGCGCGCGCATCATCGCCATCGGCTCCGACCGCATGATGGCCGCCGTGCGGCAGGCCCGGCACGACATCCTCAAGGCGCACCTCAGGCCCGACCACGTGGCCATCGGCAGCATCAACTCCCCCATGCAGTGCATGATGAAGGAGATCTGCGCCCAGTGCCTCCAGCGCCACGTCGACCCCGTGACCGGCAAGGCCACCGTGGTCTTCACGTGCTTCAACCAGGATCAGGAGCTCGACAAGGTCGACTTCCCCTTCCTCAACGCCCGGCTCAAGCAGGCCTCGATGCAGGAGAAGGTCGCCAACCTCTGGCTCACCCGCCTGCTCGCCCTGCACCCCTCGCTGAAGCGGGTCTGACCGCGCCCTGAACCTCGCCCACCTCGCGCCCGGCCTCGTCGGGCGCGACCCGCACGCCCGTCGCCCGCGCGCCGCCCGCGAGCCGGTGGCCGAACGCGGGCGCGTCTTCGAACTGCACCCAGGTCTTGCGCGCGCGGCCCCTCGCGTCGCGCCACTCGAGCCGCAGCGCGCGGTTCACGCCGGGCGTCAGGTACGACCGCTCGCGGCGCAGGATGGCCCCGCGCAGCGAGTGCTTCGGGCGCCACCAGCTCGCCTCTTCGACGGAGGCGGCGGTGAGGTCGTCGAGCGCGATGTCGTCGGCCCACAGGCCCCGGTGCACGCGCAGGTGCGTGGGCGTCAGCACCACCCGCGTGATGTGGTCGGTGAGCAGCGCGAAGAGCAGCGCGAGGTTGTTCACCGCGAACCACCCCGCGATCACCGCGAGCGCCACGCCCACGCCGGGCGCGTCGCGGTGCGCCCACATCCACGCGAGCGTCGGGTGCGCGAGCCACAGGGCCCAGGCCATCACCATCAGCGCCGCGGCGGGAACCCACCGGGGCTGTCGCTGCCGCGCGCGCAGCACCGCCCGATCGGCGTCCATGTAGCGCTGTTCGTAGTCGTCGGGCGCGCCCGCGAGCGTCTCGTCGGCCATGCGGCCGTGATCGTAGCACCGCGCCGGGGCCCCACGCCCGGCGCGCTACTCCCTGCGCGGCGGGGTCGCGGGCAGCGCGTCGAGCTGCACCGGCACGTCGACCTGGGCGTTGCGTCGCATCACCTGGAGCACCACCGTGTCGCCGGGGCGCCGGCCCTCCATGGCCGCGCCCAGGTCGGCGAGGGTGTTCACCCTGCGCCCGTCGACGCTCACGATCACGTCGCCGTGGTCGCCCGCGTGAAGGCCCGCGCGCTGCGCCGGGCTCGCGGGCTGCACCTCGATCACGCGCAGCCCCCCGCTGCCGACCATGGGGTCTTCGCCCATGCGAATCTCTCGCGTCACCACGCCCAGCCACGGCCGCGCGTTCTCGGCCGCGCGCTGCGCGACGGCGCGCAGCACCGGGAGCGGCGCCGCGAAGAGCCCCTCGGCGCCGGTGATCTCGACGTCGGCCGAGGGAGGCACCACCAGCGCCACGAGGGCGCCCGTCGTCGCGTGCATCACGCCCGCGCCCGCGGCGCTGCGCGGGGGCACCGGGGCGATCTCCCACGCGTCGCGCAGGAGCGTCGAGCCCGACCCCACGAACGACCGCCTGCGCGCGAGCGTGCCCGACACGGGGCGCGCGCCCGCCGCGGGAACCCACATCGCCGCGTCGCCCGACCGCGCGTCGCGCTCGGCGAGGGAGAGGCCCTCGGGCCATCGCGCTCCGTTGCCTTCGAGCGCGGCCACGCCCCACGCGGTGTCGACCGCCGCCACGCGCGCCCGGTCGACGCGCCCGTCGGGGTACACCACGCGCACGTCGCGTACGCCCTGCACCGCGTGAAGGGCGGTCAAGATGCGCCCGTCGCCCGCGAGCACCACGCCCCGCGCGCGGTCGTTGCCCCCCTCGCGCACGGTCACGGTCGCGCGCACGAGGCGCTGGCGCGCGGCGTTCGTGATCACCGACGCGTCGGCCTGCGCGGCGTCGTGCTGCGCGAGCGCGGCGGCGCCGCGGAGACACAGCGCGAGCGCCCCGGCGACGAGTGCCGTCCTTCGCATGGCGCGGGAGCATGCCCGAGGAGCGCGACGGATGTCCACGCGCGCGAGACGTACGCGCGGCGGGAGTTCTTCGACGAGGGGAGTTGCCAACCGCCGCCCGTTCGCGCACCGTCGCCCGGATGCGACCCACCGCCCTCGCGCTCGCCCTCTCGCTCGTCGCGTTCGCGCTCGCCGCGCTCGCGCAGAACAGCCCGCAAGACCCCGTCGGCGCCGTGCTC
>JBDHVF010000450.1:0-6797 GCA_039809605.1 Polyangiales bacterium
TGTTGTTATACCCCCCGCCCCGCGCCCGTCGCGCGGCGGACCCTACGCGTCCGTGAGAGGGAATCGCCGCGGCGCGGCGAGAGGAAAGCCGAACGATGCTCTTTGACTGGGTGAGCGGACTGTTCTCGAGCGATCTGGCGATCGATCTGGGGACCGCCAACACACTCATCTACGTCCGCGGCAAGGGCATCGTGTCGTGCGAGCCGTCGGTGGTCGCGGTGCAGCGCGACGAGCGCGGGTCGAAGAAGGTGCGCGCCGTGGGCCGCGAGGCCAAGGAGATGCTCGGGCGCACGCCCGGCAGCGTACAGGCCGTGCGCCCCTTGCGCGACGGGGTCATCGCCGACTTCGAGATCACCGAGGCGATGCTCGAGTACTTCATCAAGAAGACCAACAACCGCAAGACGCTGGTCAAGCCGCGCATCGTGATCTGCGTGCCCTTCGGCATCACCGAGGTCGAGAAGCGCGCGGTGCGCGAGAGCGCCGAGAGCGCCGGCGCGCGCGAGGTCTACCTCATCGAAGAGCCCATGGCCGCGGCCATCGGCGCGGGCCTGCCCGTCACCGAGGCCACGGGCAACATGGTGGTCGACATCGGCGGCGGCACCTCCGAGGTGGCCGTGATCTCCCTCGCGGGCATCGTGTACTCGCAGTCGATCCGCGTGGGCGGCGACAAGATGGACGAGGCCATCCAGGCCTACCTCAAGCGCAAGTACAACCTCATGGTGGGCGAGCAGACGGCCGAGCGCGTGAAGTGCCAGGTGGGCAACGCCTACCCCCTCGAGGAGCCCCTCACCATGGAGGTCAAGGGCCGCGACCTCGTGGCCGGCGTGCCCCGCACGCTGGTGGTCAACTCCGACGAGATCCGCGACGCGCTCGCCGAGCCCATCAACTCGATCGTCGACGCCGTGATGGGCGCGCTCGAGAAGACCCCGCCCGAGCTCTGCTCCGACATCAAGGACAAGGGCATCGTGCTCACCGGCGGCGGCGCCCTCCTGCGCAACCTCGACGTGCTCCTGCGCGAGGAGACGGGCCTGCCCGTGATGGTGGCCGACGACCCCATCAGCGCCGTGGTGCTCGGCTCGGGCAAGTCGCTCGACCACCCCGAGCTGCTCAACATGATCGCCATCGGGTGACGCGCACGCGCGCGCCCCTCCGCGAGGTGCCCGTGAAGCGCGCGACGACGTTGATGGCCTCCGCGCTCGCGCTCGCCGCGTGCAAGCGCAACCCTCCGCCCGCGCCGAGCGAGGCCCCCGGCGCGGTCGCGGTGCAGGGCGCGCCGCACAACTCCGACGACCCGTCGGCCGCCTACCGCGTGGTCGAGGTGCGCGACGGCGCGACGCTCACGGGGCGTGTCCGCTGGCAGGGCCCGCGCCCCGCGACCGAGTCGGTGACCGTCGCCCCGCACGGAGACCCCGCCCACTGCGGCGCGACGCAGCCGCTGCGCCCGCTGGTGATCGCCGACGACGGCGGGGTGGCGAACGCCGTGGTGTGGCTCGCCGACGCGCGCCGCGGCGCGGCCCCCTCGCTCGCGCCCGTGACCATCGACCAGCGCGGGTGCCGCTACGAGCCCCACGTGGCGACGGTGAGCGTCGGGGCCGAGCTGCGCTTCACGAGCGCCGACGAGGGCGTGCTCCACAACGTGCACGCGTACTACGGGCTCGAGGGCGACGACGCGTGGTTCAACGCCGCCTCGCCCGCGGGCGTCACGGTCACGCGGCCCGTGCAGCGCGCGGGCGTGGTGCGGCTCGTCTGCGACGCGGGCCACACGTGGATGCTCGCGTACGTGCACGCCTTCGACCACCCCTACCACGCGGTCACCGACGCGTCGGGGCGCTTCACGATCCGCGACGTGCCCGCGGGCGTCTACCGCGCGCGCATGTGGCACGAGGGCTGGACGCGCCGCGACGAGCCCGGCGACCCCCGCCCGGTGTTCACGGGCCACGTCACCATGGAGCGGCCCGTCACGCTCACCGCGGGCGCGACCAGCGAGGTCGACTTCGTGATGGGGCGGTGACACGCTGTGGGCCCTGCGATGAACGCTTCGACCCCGTCACCCCCGCCGCCCGGCGACGGACCCGCGAAGGTCAGCGTGGGCGTCGCGCTCGCGGTGCTCGCGCTCAAGGCCGCGGCGTGGAGCGTGACGGGCTCGGTGGCGCTGGGCTCCGACGCGGCCGAGTCGATCGTGAACGTGGCCGCGGCGCTGGCGATGTGGGCCGCGCTGCGCGTCGCGCGCCGGCCCGCCGACGCGAACCACCACTTCGGGCACGGCAAGGCCGAGTACCTCTCGGCGGTGCTCGAGGGCGTGCTGGTGCTCGTGGCCGCCGTCGAGATCGCGCGCGAGGCGCTGCCGCGCGTGCTGCACCCGCGCCCCGCGGCGGCGCTGGGCCTGGGCGTCGCGCTCTCGGTCGCCGCGTCGGCGCTCAACGGGGGCCTCGGGTGGTTCCTCTTGCGCGAGGGGCGGCGGCGCAGGTCGCCCGCGCTGCACGCCGACGGGGTGCACGTGCTCACCGACGTGGCGACGAGCGCGGGCGTGCTCGTGGGCGTGGGCCTCGCGCGGCTCACGGGGTGGTGGACGCTCGACGGGCTGCTCGCCCTCGCGGTGGCCGCCGCGATCGTGCGCGCGGGCTTCGTCCTCGTGCGCCGCTCGGTCGGCGGGCTCATGGACGAGGCCCTCGACCCCGCGGAGTCGGCGGCCCTGAGGGCCTTCATCGAGCGCGAGGCGAAGGCGCGCGGGGCCATCGAGGTGCACGGGTTCCGCATGCGCAGCGCGGGCGCGGGCGTGTTCTGCGACCTGCACCTGGTGGTGCCCGGCGCGATGGCCGTCGACGCCGCGCACGCCCTCTGCGACGCGCTCGAAGAGGCCGTCGAGCGCGAGCACGCGCACGTCGACGTGACCATCCACGTCGAGCCCGAGAGCCGCGCGCAGCGCGCGAGGGAGTGAGCTACGCGTCGTCGGGCGCGGCGCCCGCGTCGTCGGCGGGCGCCTCCTGCACCGGCAGCACGAGCGGCGCCTCGGAGGGTTGCTCCGTCGCGCCCGGGGCGTTCGGGTCTTCGACGGGCAGCGCGCCCGCGTCGACCACCTCGGTGGGCACCACCGCGCCCGCGTCGGGCACCGCGCCCGCGTCGACGGGGGCGGTCTCGTGCGGCTCGGTGCCTTCGAGAAAGACCTCCTCGATGGGCGCGGGCGGCGGCGCGCTGGGGTCCGCGGGCGCGGGGAGCAGCCCCGTCACCGGGTCGATCATCACCGCCACCACGCCCTGCGGCCGCGGGAACTCGATCGCCGGCGGGCGCCGCGCGCGCACGTACTCGCGCATGAACTGGGTCCACACGGGCACGGCCGAGCGGGCGCCCTCTTCGCCCGCGCCGAGCGGCTGGCGGTCGTCGAAGCCCACCCACACGCCCGCGACCATGTCGGGCGTGTAGCCCACGAACCACGCGTCGCGCGCCGCGTCGGTCGTGCCCGTCTTGCCCGCGGCCGGGCGGCCGAGCGCGCGCGCGCCGCGCCCCGTGCCGTGGTCGATCACGCTCGTCATCAGGCTCGTCACCACGTACGCCTCCGCGGGCGTGAGCGCCTGCCTGGCGGCGGGCCTCGGCGGCAGCGCGAGCTCGCGCCCGTCGGGCGCCACCACCCGCCGGATCGCGTACCAGTCCTGGTAGCGCCCGCCCGAGGCCCACGTGGCGTAGGCGTTCACGATCTCCGCGGGCGTGACCGCGCCCGAGCCGAGCGCGAGCGAGAGGTCCGTCGGCAAGGTCGACGTGACGCCGAGCGCGCGCGCGTGCGTGGCGACGGCCTCGGGGCCCAGGGCCTCCATCAGCCGCGCGGCCACCATGTTGCGCGAGTACGCGAGGGCCTCTCGCAGGCGCATCGGCGGCTCGACCACGCCCTCATGCGCGTGCGCCTCGGCGGGGCACCAGCGGCCGCGCCCCACGCCGAAGCAGCCGGGGTTGGGGTCGATCGTGCTCGCGAGGGTGAACCGCCGCGACGCGAGCGCGAACGAGTAGAGAAAGGGTTTGAACGCGCTGCCCGGCTGGCGCATCGCCCGCGTGGCGCGGTTGAACATGCCGGGCACCGCGTCGAAGGCGCCCACCATCGCCACGAGCTCGCGCGTCGCGGGGTCGATCGCCACGAGCGCCGCCTCGGGGCCGAGCGCGAGGTGCATCGCGCCCGGCGCCTCGGGGGTGATGAGCGCGTCGGGCGTGACGCGCACCGCCGCGCCCGCGGGCGCGAACTGCGACGGCGACAGGCTCTGCGCGTAGCGCGCGGCGCCCTCCCACGCGACGCGACCCGTGGAGCCGCCCACGCGCACCACGAGGGCGCCGTGGTCGCGCGAGCCCGGCGCGGGGTCCTCGGCGCGCTCGACCACGCCCACGTAGACGTGGCCGGGGTGCAGCTTGCCGTCGGCCGGGGGGCGCTCGGCGCGCACGACGTTTCCGCTGCCCGCGGGGCGTCGAGAGCCCGGCGCCGCGAGGGGCCCGCGGTAGCCGTGGCGCGCGTCGAGCTGCAGGAGCCCGCGGGTCACGGCCTCGCGCGCCGCGCGCTGCAGCGCCGGGTCGATGGTGGTGTACACGGTGTAGCCGCCGCGTCGCAGGGCGTCGTCGCCCGCGAGCTGCGAGAGCGTGCGGCGCACGAGGTCGACCACCTCGGGGGCGCTCCCCTCGTCGTCGTCGACCGCCGTCGCGAGGCGCACGGGCTCGGCCGCCGCCGCGTCGGCCTGGGCCTGCGTGACGAAATGGTTCGACACCATCTGCCCGAGGATCCACCGGCGCCTGCGCAGCGCGGCCTCGAGGTCGTTGCGCGGGGAGTAGTGCACGGGGCTCTTGGGGATGCCCGCGAGCAGCGCGCACTCGCCCAGCGTGAGCTCGCCCACGTGCTTGCCGAAGTAGAAGCGCGCGGCCTCCTCGACGCCGTTGCGCCCGTGGCCGAACGCGATGTGGTTCACGTAGAGAAAGAGGATCTCGTTCTTGCCGAGCTCCTGCTCGATGCGCCGCGCGAGCAGCACCTCGCGCACCTTGCGCGAGAGCGAGCGCTCGGACGTGAGCAGCACGTTCTTCACCACCTGCTGGGTGATGGTGCTGGCCCCCTGCGCGAGCGTGCCGCGGCGAACGTTCACCCACAGCGCGCGCACCATGCCGGGCCAGTCGAGGCCGCGGTGGGCGTAGAACTCCGCGTCCTCGGCGGCGAGCAGGGCCTTCACGAGGTCCTCGGGCAGCGCCTCGAGGGGCACCACGGTGCGCCGCTCGACGAAGAGCTCGGCGAGCACCGAGCCGTCGCGCGCGAGCACCCGCGTCGTCTGCGGCGGGTTCCACCGCGAGCGGAGCGAGTGCACGTCGGGCAGCGCGCGGCCGTAGTACGCGAACAGCCCCGCGAGCACGAGCGCCCCCGTGAGCGCGAGACCGAACGCGCCCAGCGCCGCGAGGCCCAGCGCGCGGCGCCATCTTCGCCACCGCGCGACGCGCCCCGCGGGGGCAGGGGGCGAGGGCGCGACCGCGTCCGCGGGGAGCGTGTCGTGCAGCGCCATCTGCGCCTTCGGGTCTGGGATCGTGTCGTGGGTGCCCTTCGGGGGCTTCGGGCGGTGGGTGCTCATGGCGCGGTGCGCCGGGACGTTTCACGGAGCGTTCCGCGCGTCGCCGGGCGGCGGATCGTACGGCAACCGTCGCGCGAGGGACACGGGGGCGTGGCCGCCGGGAGGCGCCCGCCTACTCGTGCGTGAAGACGTAGCGGTGGCCGCCCATCACCACCGTGAGCGTCCGGTCGTCGGCGAGCGTCGCTGTGTGGCTCGCCGTCGAGTGGAGCTCGCGCAGCGTGAGCACCGTGGGCTCGCCCGTCCAGACCGTGTAGCTCCCGGTCACGCCCTCGCTGCCCTGCAGGTCGACGCCCGAGCCCGTGTCGTGGTGGTCGAAGCGATAGGTCCACGTCCAGTCGTTCTGCACCGTCATGCGCCCCGCGAGGATCTGCCGCGTCACGCCCGGCTGCACCTCGATGCTCATGGGCAGGCCCCACTCGTCGACGCGCGAGAGCGTCCACGCGTCGCTCAGCGGCGCGGCCGTCGTGATCGGCGCCGTGCCCCCCGCGGGCGCGTCGGCGCACCCCATCGCCATCATCGCCGCGGCCAGGATCCACACCAGGGTCATGCGTTGTTTCATCGTCGTCGTCTCCTCTCGTGGAGGCTCAACGACGGCCCGCGCGCGGAACTTGACTCGAGGGTGAGATTTGTCAGCGCTCCCTGCGCTGGCAGAGCGGCGCGGTCGGGCACGACGCGCAGATCCCCTCGTCGACCGACCAGGTCTCGTGGCAGATGCGCAGCCCCGCGGGCGTCTCGCGCATGCGCAACAGGTAGCGCCCCTCGAGGCGCGGGCAGCCGATGTCCGCGTTCCGGTCGCTCCGCACCTCGACCGCCCACAGCCTCGCCTTGAGCACCGGGCCCGTCGCGCCCTCGACCGCGCGGCACGCGGCGGGCACGGACTCGGCGTCGGGCGCCTCGCGCGAGGCCTCGGTGCGCGCCGGGTCGACGGAGAAGCTCCCCCCGTCGGACATCGCCCGCGCGTTGTCGCGCGCCATGAGGGCGAAGTCGGGCGCCCGCGTCGTGCCGTGGTACTTGAGCGACGCGGCGTAGAGCCGGTCGAGGGGGTCGCTCCCGGCCTCGGCGCGCCGCGCGCGCTCCCAGCGCGAGAGAAAGCTCGCGAGATCGGCGCTCGTGGCGACCGGCGTCGCGGCCTGCGCGCGCGGCGGCCGCGCGGCGTGCGGCGCGGGCTGCGGGCCCTTGCGCCCGTCGAGGCTCACCAGCAGCGCCACGATGGCG
>JBDHVF010000451.1:0-6796 GCA_039809605.1 Polyangiales bacterium
AGCCACCCGAGGAGGGCCTCGTACTTGGGCCACGCGCGCTCCACGTCGGGCGACACAGCGTCGACGAGCTCGCCGATGCGCGCGAGCAGGGCGCGGTCTTCGACGGCCTCGGGGGCGGTGCTGGTCGAGAGGGTCTTCGCGCGCTCGTCGAGGGTCGCGCGGCACGCCGCGGGCGACGAGAGAAACGCCTTGAGGAGCACGGTGCGAAAGAGGGGGTTGGCGCCCGAGCGACCGCGGTCGAGCGTGGGGAAGCTCGCCGTGGCGAGGGCTCGGAAGACGTGGTCTTCGAGGGGCGACGCGGCGACGACCTCGAGGCGCGGCGGGAGGCGCGCGCAGAACTGGCGGCGCACCTGGCCGGCGACGTCCTTCTTGAAGCGGCGCACGAAGAGGGCCTTCACGTCGTCGCGGGCGTAGCGGGAGGCGTCGGCGATGGCCGTGGGGTCGAGGAGGTTCACGAGGCTGGCGAAGCTCTCGGGGGTGCCGTCGTGGGGCGTGGCCGAGGTGAGCACGAGGGCGTCGCAGGTGTCGGCCAGCAGCGACGCGAGCCTCGCGCGCGGCGAGCGCCTCGCGCCGGCGCCGCGCACGGCGACGTTCTGGCACTCGTCGACGACGACCACGTCCCAGTGGGCGCGCTCGAGAAAGCGCCGGTAGCGCGCGTCCTTCTTGAGCGTGTCGACCGAGACGATGACCCGGTCGTAGACGTGAAAGGGGTTGGTGGTCGCCGGGATGCGCGCGCGCATGCGCTCGATGCCCGACGAGTCGAGGGCCACGAGGGGGACGGCGAAGCGGTGCCAGAGCTCGCGCTGGAACTGCCCGAGGAGCGACTTGAGCGTGACCACGAGGATGCGCCGCCCCTGACCGCGCCGGATGAGCTCCGCGAGGAGGATGCCGACCTCGATGGTCTTGCCGAGGCCCACGTCGTCGGCGATGAGGATGCGGGCGCGCGGCAGCCCGAGGGCCTTCGCCGCGGGGTCGAGCTGGTATGGGAGGGAGTCGGCCGCGGCGTGGTGGCCGAGGTAGAGCGCCGCGTCGGTCGGAGGCGTGCGCCGCAGGAGGCTCTCGAGGTAGAGCCTCGCGCGACGGAACGCGGGGGTCGGGTCTTCGACGAGGGCCGTCGACGCGGGGTGGAGCCGCTGCACCGGGTCGAGCTTCGTGAGAAAGACCGCCGACTGGTTGCGCACGAGCTCCGAGAGGCCCGTGACCTCGACGGCGTAGCCGCCGACGCTGGAGCGATGCGCGCCGCGCACCACCCACTCCTCGTCGCGGATCACCACGCGCGCGCCGGGCGGCAGCACGTCGTCGTCGGGGCTGGGAGAGGCCAAGGGGAGCGGGAGTGGTTCCATGGGGCGGGGGTTCAAGGCAGGGGGATCAAGAGGTCGAGGCGGCGGAGGTGTCGCGCGACGGCGTTGACCACCTCGGCGTCGTCGTGGAGGCCGATCTCGGATTCGAAGTCGTGCTCGCCGTCGTCGAGCTGCGCGAAGTACCGCGCGGCGGCGTAGACGACGCGCCGGTCGCGCTCGGGCGTCTCGTGGTCGAGCGCCTCGAGGAGCGCGTGGAGGCTCGCGGCGACGCGCTCGGCGAGGGCCACGTCGACGAACTCGAGGCGCTTCGAAGCGTCGCGCACGGCGGCGAGGTCGCGGGCGATGTCGGCGCGCATCCACGTCACGGGCGCGAGCTCACCGGCCATCAGCTCGGGGAAGCGCGCCCGCGCGGCGCGCGGCAGGCCGGGCACTTCGGGGCGCGGGGGTTCGGGCTTCGAGGCTCGCGGCGGCAACGGGACGACGGGGGCTCCTTCGGGGCGGAGGATCGCACCGTTCTCGCGGGTCGTGGTAGGGGGTTCACTCGATGCCCCACCTCTCGAAGGCCGTGCTCTCCCGCTTCATCGGGAGCGAGTGCCTGCGGCAGCTCCGGCTGTCTCTCTCGCCCGACAACGCGCGCTACCGACACGAGCGCGAGGCCGAGGGGATGCCTCCGCCCGCGACGCCGAGGCCGGGCCTGGAGCAGATCACCCGCGCGGGCGAGGTGTGGCAGTCGGCCAAGCTCGAAGACCTCCGCGCCGCGTTCGGGGCGCCGAAGGTCGCGGGCGCCGCGCGCACGGTGCAAGACCGCGTGGTGTACGACCCCTCGCCGCTCGGGGCGCTGCTCGCGAGCACGACGGCGCCCGCGTTCGTGGCCGAGTCGGAGTTCACCGTCGGGGCGTCGTTCGTGCGCGCGATGGGGGTCGCGTCGCTGTGCGCCGAGCGCGGTCTCGACTTCGCGACGCTGCGCCCCGACCTCGTGGAGCTGATCCCCGCGGGGCGCGCGGGGCGCTGCGTCGACGCGCGCGGAGACGTGCACCCGATGGCCCCGGACGACCCGCGGGTGGCGCTGCGGGTGATCGACATCAAGCTCACGGCCGAGGCCAACGCGGGCTACTTCACCGAGGTGACGTACTACGCGATGGCGCTCGCGGGGTGGCTCGAAGACCAGGGGCTCTCGGGGCGCTACGCGGTGGTGCCCGAGGCCGCGGTGTGGCCGGGCTCTCACGAGGCTTCGAAGCTCACGAAGGAGCGCGTGCGGCTGGCGAAGGCGGGCGAGGCGCCGACGTGGGAGGCGCTGCGTACGGCCATGGAGGGCGACCTCGAGGTGGTGCCCTTCGAAGCCTTCGCGTACCGCATCCGTCGGTTCTTTTCCGAAGACCTCCCGCGGGCCCTGGCGACGCCGTGGAGGGAGCTTCCGTGGCACGTCGACAACCGTTGCCGCCACTGCGACTGGCTGGGCTTCCCCTGGCGCGGCGAGGAGGCGGTGGGCACGAGCGACCCGGACCAGTGCTACCCCCAGGCGACCTTCTCGTCGCACCTCTCGCGCGTGGCGTTCCTGACCCGAGGCGCGCGCTCGGCGTTGCAGGCCGCGGGCGTGACGGACGTCGAGGCGCTCGCGGAGCGCTCGCCCGACGACGTGATCTTCGAGGGTCATCACCTCTTGAGGGCGACGCGCTCGGTGCTCGCGGGCCGCGCTCGCGCGCTGGAGTCGGGCGTGGCCGAGGTGCCCCCGGGCGCGGGCACGAGCGCGCTGCTCCCTCGGTGGGCAGACCTGAAGGTCTACGTGTCGGCGGACTTCGACCCGGGCAGCAGCGTGACGCTGGCCTTCGCGTTCCGCGCGCGCCGGGTGGAGCACCGGGAGTACGGCGACGCGAACCCCGAGCCCCGCGCCACGAAGGACTGGGAGCCCGAGGTCTTTCTCGTCGACCAGAAGGACCTCGCCGTCGAGCGCAGGGAGCTCTTCAGCTTCCTCGACCGGCTGCGCGCGGTGCTCGAAGAGGCGCAGGCGTCGCACCCGAAGACGACGTTCCAGCTCTACCTCTGGGACACGCTCACGTACAAGCACCTCTGCCGCGTGGTGGGCCGTCACCTCGACGCGATCCTCACGCAGCGCTCGCTGTCGCACCTCGCGTGGCTCTTTCCGCCCGACACGGTGCTGCAGGACCACGACGCCGCCTCGCGCCGCGCGCCCATCGCCGTGGTGAAGGAGGCGATCCGCTGCGTGCTCGCGGCGCCCATCGCGCACTACTACAGCCTCCTCGGCGTCGCGCGGAGCTACCACCCCGCTTCGCTGCCCGAGGGCATGGCGCGCTTCCACGTCCATCCGCTCTTCGAAGACCCGCTGAGCGATCAGATCCCGCCCGAGCGCGCGCACGAGATCTGGACCCGCTCGAACCACCGCACCCCCTGGCTCCAGCAGGCCGCGACGCTGCAGGAGACGGTGACCCGCAGGCTCGGCGCGCTCGAAGCCGTGACCGAGCGGCTCACCGAGGACCTGCGCCCGTGGCTCGCCAACACGGCCCCCGTCGTGCGCGTCGGGCCGCCGAAGGCGATCGAGCGCCTCTCGCCCGACGGCCAGCTCTGGTACGGCTACGCCCGCCTCGGCGAGGCCCTCGACGAGCTCGAGGTGCACCAGATCCGCGCGATGCCCGCGGCGGAGCGCGAGGCCCGGTTCAAGAGCGCGAGGCTCGTGCGGCGGCTCGTGGGGGCCGAGCTTCAGTCTGCGATCACGGAGCTCGGGCTGTACCCCTCGGCGCTCCGAAGGGTCTACGAGCTCGCGCCGGGCTCGACGCAGGTGAGCGTGAAGGAGCGCGACTTTCAGCTCGCCCTCGCGCCCGAGGACGCGCCGGGCCTGCTCGACCAGAACCTCGCGTGGTTCGTGAAGAGCAGGCTCCCCGGCGTGCCGGTGGAGAGCCGCTGGGCGGCGTCCACGGTGGCCGACCTCACGGGCGTCACGGTGGTCGCGCTCGACCGCGAGCGGCGGCTCCTCGCGGTCGACCTCAACCCCCGGTGGAGCGCGCTGCTCGCGAGGGCCGAGGCCGCGGGCGTGATCGACCTTTCGAAGCGGTTGCTCCTCGACCCGACGCACCGCGCGTTCTTCTCGTCGAAGCTCCGCAAGTCGCTCGAGGCCATCGGCGTGCCCGCCCGCTCGGTGGCGTCGTCGACGGTGCTGCGCGCGATGGGGGCGGGGGCGCCCGCGCCGCGCAAGCGCCCGTCGCGCGACACGCCCGTGGCCGAGGTGCTCTGGTCGGCGAAGGCCATGCAGCAGGCGCGCGTCGCGCGTGACGTGGCGCGCGCGAGGGCGGCGCTCGAGGCGGGCGGCGTGTCGCTCAACCCCTCGCAGTGGGCGGCGTGGGAGGCCGCGCTCACGCGCCGCGCGCAGCTCGTGTGGGGCCCTCCCGGCACGGGCAAGAGCGCGACGCTGCGGGCCATCGTGCTCGGCGCGCTGCGCGACGCCCACGACCGGGGCGTGGCGTTGCGCGTGCTTATCGCGGCGCCGACGTACCTCGCGTTCGACAACGTGCTGCTCGACGTGCTCGCGTCGCTGCCGCGCTTCGTGCCCGGGGCGGCGGTGCTCGTGCGCAGGCTCCGCTCGTCGAGCGCGGCGCCGCCCGTCGCGGAGCTCGCGGAGGTCGACCTCGTCACCGAGCCGTCGGCCGCGGCGGGCGCGCTGCGCCAGCGGTTGAGCACGCGCGCGGGGCTGACACTCGTCGCGGCCACGGCGGAGCAGGCGCAGAAGCTCGCGACGCTCGACGACGGCGACGCGGTGACGCCGTGGTTCGACCTCGCGGTGATCGACGAGGCCTCGCAGATGGACGTCGCCCACGCGATCGTGGCCCTCTCGTGCCTCGCGGAGGGGGGCTCGGTGGTGGTCGCGGGCGACCCGAAGCAGCTCCCGCCGATCCACCCCGCGGAGCCGCCCGTGGGGATCGAGGCGATGGTCGGATCGATCTACGAGTACCTCGCGGAGATCCAGGGCGTCGAGTCGGTGATGCTCGAAGAGAACTACCGCTCGAACGCCGAGGTGGTGGGCTTCACGCGCCGCGCGGGCTACCGCGAGGCGCTCCGCGCGTACTCGCCGTCGCTCTCGCTCGACCTCGTCGAGCCGCTGCCGACGGAGCGCCCGAGCGACTGGCCCGACGCGCTCCCGTGGAGCGAGGGGTGGTCGCGGCTGCTCGACCCGGCGCGCCCGACGGTGTGCTTCGTCTACCCCGACGAGCGCAGCAGCCAGTGGAACCGCTTCGAAGCCGACGCCGTCGCCGCGATGCTCCGCGTGCTCCACGGACGCATGGGGGATGGCCTCGCGGGCGAGCGCGGGGGGCCTTCGGGCGCGGAGCGTCCGCGGTCGACGCACGCGTACGACGCGGCGGGGTTCTGGCGACGCGGCGTGGGCGTGGTGACGCCGCACCGCGCGCAGCAGGGGCTCATCGTGCGGAGGCTCCAGTCGGCCTTCACGCCGCTCGAAGGGCCGCACGACCTGGTGCGCGCCGCGGTCGACACGGTGGAGCGCTTCCAGGGCCAGCAACGCGACGTGATCGTGGCGTCGTTCGCGCTGGGCGACCCCGACATGGTGGGCGACGAGGAGGAGTTCCTCCTGGGCCTGGAGCGCTTCAACGTGATGGTGTCGCGCGCGAGGGCCAAGGTGATCGTGCTGGTCAGCGAGACGGTGGTGCGCCACCTGGCCGAAGACCTCGACGTGCTACGCGGGTCGCAGCTCCTGAAGGGCTACGTCGAGGGGTGGTGCGACGCGGGCGAGGCGCTGACGCTGGCCGTGCGAGAGGGCGACGCGAGCGTGCCGGTGAGGGGGACGCTCCGGTGGCACCGCGACCGGCGGTAGATGCGCAGCGTCGGACCGATGAGCGTCGAGATCCATCGTGGAAACACCGCATGTTTCGCCGTTTTGTTGCGACACCGTCGGTGACCCAGATGATGAAGCGCCTCGCCGTGGCTGGGCTCGTCATCCATCACCCGTACCGTGCCGTCACCCTAACGTGCATCGGTCAGGCGGTTGCCCAGGAGCTATTTGATCGCTATAGCATCGTCGAGACGTATCTAGTGACAGTCCTTGGCTATGATGCGAAGGCCGTCCGTACTGACGCCGACCGGCTTGAACACGCCTGTTCGGCGCAATTGAGAGCGCGGATGGCCGCGCGTCTGCTCGATTGATCTAGACCGACGCGTCCAATCCATCGGCTGGCGCCGCCGTTCCCATACGCATCGACGGAGCGACTCGCGGTCGTGCGACAATCCGACACATAACGATCACCGATGAGAGTGAACGTCGCGAGCACGCCTGCGAGTACCGCGAATAGTAGAGCGGTGGTCGAGTGTCTCATGTACTGCTGTGCAGATCGTCGCCGGCCGGCGATCTGCAACGATTCCTTACGCCGCCATCGCCCATGGTGGGGAGGATGATGTTGGGCGTGCGGCGCTCATGGCAAAGCAGGATCGAGGCATCGCGACCGTCGAGATTGAACTCTCCCAGGTAGCGGACA